>CAMHOI010000087.1 GCA_946186725.1 uncultured Clostridia bacterium | reverse complement strand
GTCAGCCCCTCCAGCAGGACGACGCCCGCCATCATCAGCTCGCGATGGACGGTCTCCTCATCGTCCTCTGTGGCGACGGAGGGGGCGTCGATGCCCACCAACTCCACGCCCGCGTGGATGAGGGCGAAGGCCGCCGAGCGGCTCAGCCGGCAGCCGCCGAGGGTTTTGAACAGAACCTTTTTGACGCCGGGCGCGACCAGGTCCTCCACGTCGGCGCCGGTCAGGTCGTTGGCCAGCCCGCCGCAGTTGATGACGGCACACTCGCCCACGAAGGCGGTCAGCGGGATCTCGTTGACGGTGCGGCCGTTATTGAGATAGTGAAAAGGGGCCTCCAGGTGGGTGCCGCTGTGCAAGCTCATTTCCAGCTTGGTGAGGTTGCAGCGGTCGCCGTTTGCCATGCTCTGCACACGGGTCAGGTAGGTCTGCGGTTCACCGGGCGGCACGGGCGCGCCGGCCAGCTCGGCCGTGATGTCGAACACCGTCATGTCGGAAACCCTCCTTCTCCTACTATTATCCAATCTACAGTATAACAGAAAAGAATGCTCTTGTAAACCGTTCCTTTTGTCTTTCCGGGGTCGACGCCTATAAAAATTGACAAAATTACAGTAAATTTGTAAAAACTTTTCGGGCGAAACGCCACAAAACGCTTGACAAACGGGACAAGCGGGTGTAAGATAGCCCTGCGTAGTGGCCCGTAGGGCCTGTTTTGCCGCGATCCACGAAGGGCGGGATGAGCGTTGAGCATGAGTGACGAGGCGCTCTGCCGTTTGGCACAGTCGGGGGACGAGGGCGCCCGCGACACGCTGGTGGCCCGTTATTTCGACCTCGTCGGCAAGCGCGCGCGGGGGTATTTTCCCGCGGGCGGCGCGATCCTCGTCGAGTGGGAGGATCTCGGGCAGGAGGGGTTCCTCGGCCTGCTTTCGGCCATCGAGGGGTACGACCCCGCGTACGGCGCCGCTTTCCGCACCTTTGCCACCCTGGCCATCGACCGCCGCATGACCGACGCGGTGCGCGCCGCCTTCCGCAAGAAGCAGGTGCCGCCTTCCGCGCAGGTCGAGCTGGAGGATCTGCCCGACGCCATGGATCCCGAGCGCAAGGTGTTGCTGCGGGAGGAGCTGGAGCGGGTGCGCATCCGTCTGGAGGGACGCTTCTCTCCCCGTGAGCGGGACGCGCTGGCCCTTCACGTGGCGGGCTTTTCCAACGGCGAGATCGCCGCGCGACTGGGCTGCGGGGTCAAGTCGGTCGAGAACGCGCTTGGCCGCGTGCGCCGCAAGCTCAACCAAGGTTAATATCCGCGTGTAGCTCAAAGCAGAGCGTTGTCCTGACAAAGACGGCGGTGCAAGTCCGCCCACGGGGAATGAAAAATCTAAGTTCAAGCGAGGTAGCAACAATGTTTGAAGACAAGACCCTGATCTGTAAGGAATGCGGCAACGAGTTCGTGTTCACCGCCGGCGAGCAGGAGTTCTACGCGTCCAAGGGCTTCGAGAACGAGCCCCAGCGCTGCAAGGCCTGCCGTGACGCGCGCAAGAACGCGGCCCGAGGCGAGCGCAAGATGTACGTCGGCGTTTGCGCCGAGTGCGGCCAGGAGGCCAAGGTGCCCTTTGAGCCCACCGGCGACCGTCCCATCTATTGCAGCGAGTGCTTCTCCAAACTCAAGGAGCAGCAGGCCTGACGCTTCGCAGACAGGAGTCTGTGAGTCGTTGATGTAAAAAAGGCGGCGTGGATCCAGTCAGGAGGATCCGCGCCGTTTTTTTTGCGCCGCAAAGCACGAAGCCCCGACCGGACGGTCGGGGCTTCGCGTCGCTGTTGCTTACTGCTGCTCGTAGGATTCGTACTTGATCTCGAACTTGTCGCCGTCGGCGATGGGGGTGGTGTCCACGCCGGTCATCAGGTACTCGCCGTCCTTGTAGAAGGCCCAGTAGTAGCCGGCCGCGTCGGACACGCCGTCCACCTTGTGGACGTAGAGTCCGTACTGGCTTTCCTCGCCCTCGACGAGGTCAATGCTCTCCAGCGCGCCGCGCAGGGTCTCGGCGTCGGTGGCGATGGGAAAGTCCTTGGTCGTTTCATCGGGGAAGGTGACGGTGACGGTGATGTTGACCTTGGCGGTCTCCTCGACGGAGGACGCGGGCGCCTCGGACGACGCGGGCGCCCCGGCGTTCTCGGCGGCGCAGGCGGTCAGCGCGAGCACCAGCGTCAGCGCCAGCAGCAGAGCGGAAATACGTTTCATCGTTTTGGATTACCTCCCGGTTAGTTTGTGCTAACAATTATACACCGATTTGTCGAAAAATCAAGGTGTGAAGCAAAAATTTGGCTCTGATAATCGACGAATCGGGTCAAACACTATGACTGCAAACGCATAACGACTCACAAAAAGGAGGGTAACGACATGGCCAGAAGCAACAAGATCAACGTGCCCCAGGCGCGCGACGCGCTCGACCGCTTCAAGATGGAGGCCGCCGCCGAGGTGGGCGTCAACCTGAAGCAGGGCTACAACGGCGACCTGACCTCCAAGCAGGCCGGTTCCGTGGGCGGTCAGATGGTCAAGAAGATGATCGAGTCCTACGAGAACAGCATGAAGTAAGTGCTTTTCCCGGAGCCGCCCTTCGGGGCGGTGAACATACCGCCGCGGGGCAAAAAAAGCCCGCAGGGGAGACCCTGCGGGCTTTTACCGGTGTGGATATTACTTCAGCAGCAGGATGCACCAGTAGCTGATGCCGCCGTGCTCGTAGACGCCCGTGCCGATGTACTGGTAGGTGCCGTCGGACAGGAGCAGCTTCTTGTTGTCCTCGTTCTCCATGAAGGACTGGTACATGGCGTCGACGTCGGCGTCGCTCTTCCAGGAGTAGAGGCAGGCCTTGGCGTTGACCCAGGTGGCGTAGTCGCAGTTGGAGGGGCCAAGCAGCTTGGCGTTGGTCTTGGCGGAGCCGTCGGCGTTCTTGGTGGGACGCTCGTCGTCCATCTTCTTGTCGCCCTCGGCGGCCTCCTCAAAAGCGCGCTCGGTGGCGGCGGCGACCAGGATGTTCTTGGTCTCCAGCTCGGCCACGCCGGCCTCCTTGCGGGCGGCGTTGATCTTCTCGATCAGGGCGTTGGTCTTCTCCTCGTCGGTGCCGACGCGGTAGACGATGACGGTAACGGTGGCCTTGAAGTTGCGGTCGTTGGTGTGCATGATGATGTCGGTGGAACCGGCCTCGACGCCGAGGATCTGGCCGTCCTTGTCGACCTTGACGACGTTCTCGTTTCCGCTCTCATAGTAGACGGAGGGATCCGCCGCGTCTGCCGGAAGGATGACGGGCTCCAGCTTGGCGACCTTGCCGATCTCAAGATAAACGACCGCGTCCTTGGCGGTGATGGACTGGACGTGCTTGCCGGAGCCGACGTTGGGCGTTACCTTCTGGGACGCCTCGCCGATGGTCTCATAGGTCACGTCCAGCGAGATGGTGCCGTCGTCGTTTTCGACGACCTCGACGCTGGCGGTGTTGCTCTTGCTGCCGGTGGTTTTGCTGGACGAGGTGGCGTCGTTTCCGCCGCAGGCGGCCAGCAATCCAACGACCAGGAAGGCGCAAAGCAGGATCGCAAGAATTCTTTTCATCGTTTTCTCCTCCGTAAGCCGCTCGCAAGCGGATGATGGTTCCGCCGGTACGAAAGCCGAGCGGAACGGGCAGAGATACCCTCACGGTTATTTTACAACAAATTGCCCAAAGAATCAAGCACAAAATGAGGATTATTTTGTGGAAGTCGGATTCCGCAGAAAAAAGCCGATCCTGCGCCGCACCGGGAAAGAAATGAGGAAAAAACGCAAAAAAGGGTTTCTTTCGCGCGCGATATAGTGTATGATATTATACGGTAACCGTTCAATTCAGCGGGAGGGAACGTCATGCACAAAGTGAATTTGACCATCGCCGGCAACGAGTACATCGTCAATACCGACGAGGAGGAACGCTATATCCGCGAACTGGCCGACGAGGTGGAGCGCCGCCTGACCAAGCTGATGGAGGACATTCCTCAACTTTCGACCACGATGGCCGCGGTCTACTGCGCGCTGGATCTCTGCGACGAGCGCTGCCGCCGCGACGCCGAGATCGAGCAGCTCAAAGAGCGGCTCCGCCGCGCCGAAAATGATTCCGCCGCCGCCACGGTCGAGGCCAACGAGGCCGTGCGCGAGATCCGCCGCCTGACCGACGAGCTGATCCGTCAGCGCCGCGACGAGCGCGCGTAAGGATGGAGCTGCTTTCTCCCGCCGGCTCGCCCGAGGCGCTTCAGGCCGCCCTGCGCTGCGGTGCGGACGCCGTTTACCTCGGCCTGCCCGCCTTCAACGCCCGGCAGTCGGCCTCCAATTTTGACGAGGCCGCCTTTCGCGCCGCCGTGGCCGCCTGTCACGAGCGGGGCGCCGCCGTCCACGTTACGCTGAACACCCTGGCGGGGGATGCGGAGCTGCCTGCCCTGCTGGACTGCGTGGCGCTGGTGTGTGAGGCGGGCGCCGACGCCGCCATCGTGCAGGACGTCGGGCTGGCCCGCCTCATCCGCGAGGCCGCGCCCGATCTGGCGCTGCACGCCTCCACGCAGCTTTCCATCCATTCTCCCGCCGCGCTGCCTCTTCTCAAGGAGATGGGCTTTTCCCGCGTCGTGCTGGCGCGGGAGATGAGCGCCGACGAGATCGCCGAGGCCGTCAGAACAGCCCGCGCGCTGGATCTGGAGACGGAGGTCTTCGTTCACGGCGCCCTGTGTATGTGCCTGTCGGGGCAGTGCCTGATGAGCGCCGTCATCGGCCGGCGAAGCGGCAACCGCGGCCGTTGCGCCCAGCCCTGTCGCCTCGCCTTCGCGGACGGCGACTACCCGTTGAGCTTGAAGG
>CAMHOI010000086.1 GCA_946186725.1 uncultured Clostridia bacterium | reverse complement strand
CCGTCCTGTGCACCGCGCTCCCCCTGGTCGCGACGGCGGCCTTCCTGCTCTTCGGGGGGGACGCCCGACGCGAGCGCAAGCGGCTCCTGCTGTTGGCGGGGCTGACGGTGCTGCCCTTGCTTGTGGAGCCGATCAACCTGATGTGGCACACGGGCAACTACATGGCCTTCCCCTCCCGCTTCGGCTTTATGACCGAGTTTCTGCTGGTGATGGCAAGCGCGAGCTATCTGAGTGAAGAAAGGCGCCTGCGCAAGAAGGGGGAGAATCCCGTCCTGCTGGTGGGCCTGCTCACCGCCGCCGCGGCGCTGCTGTGGATGCTCTACCGCTATGTTGACCTCCACCGCGAGGAAGCGACCGCCTACGCCCGCACGCTGTGGGGCAACGCCGCCTCGCTGCGGGTCTGTCTGCTTCTCTTCGGCACGCTGGCGATCCTCTTTGCGGTGATGCTGGCGCTCTGGCGCAAGGGCTTCCTTTCCGCCCGCTCGCTGGCGGTGCTGTGCGCGCTTTTGATCGCGGGGGAGGGGCTGCTCAATGCCCGCATCTATATGACGGAGGCCGTGGCCCGCGACGCCGACAAGGCCTCGCGCCAGGCGACTTTCTACGACCTGGCCGACCGGCTGGAGGAGGACGAACTCTTCCGCGTGACGGCCGCCGCGGGTCTGGGACGCGCCAACGACGTGGGCGCCCTCGGCTACCCCGCGCTGGGGCACTATACTTCCCTCAACCGGCGGGCTTATATGGACATGATGAAGGAGCTGGGACACGGCTCCAACTGGATGGACGTCGCCAACTGGAGCGGCACCGAGCTGACCGATCTGCTTTGGAACGTAAAATATGAGATCGTGCGCGGCTCGTCGGACAACGCCGTGTATCGGAACGGAACCTATTCCATCGTCGAGAAGGAGCACTTCCTGCCCTCCGGTCTGCTGGTCGGAGAGGTGGACGAGGAGCTGCCCGCTGCGACCCGCGGGGAGATCCAGCAATGGGTTGCCGAACAGACCCTCGGCGCCGGAGAGGCGGTTTCCCGCTACGAGCTGCCCGGCACCGCGACCGGCACGGGCTACGCGGTGCGCAAGGGGGCGAACTACAACCTCACCCTGACCGTCGAGGGGAAGCGGACGCTTTACGCCGACGCCTGGGACGGGACGGCCGTCTCCCTGGGCGGCCCGCTGAACGGCGGGTTCTCCCTCGCGGTGGACGGGCGGACGGTGCGCGCCAAATACCCCGACGGCAACGTCAACGGGCTTTTCCGTCTGGGCGAGTTTGAGGATCAGACCGTCACCCTTACCTTCACCGCCAAGAAGGATATGACCATGCGCTCGCTGGGCGTGGTCGCCGTGGACGCAGACGCCCTCTTCGCCGCCGCCGAAAAGGCCGCGACGGTCGGCTTCGTACAGGACGGAGGCACCCTCAAAGGGAGCGTTACCGCCTCGTCGGGACAGAACTGCCTGCTCGCGCTTCCCTTCACCGACGAGCTGCGCGTCAAGATCAACGGCAAGTCCGTCTCCCCCCGCAGGGCGCTGGGAGATATGACCCTCATCCCGCTGGCCGAGGGGGTCAACGAGATCGTGGTCACCGCCCGCCCCGCCGGCTGGATCCCCGGCCTTTTGCTGACCCTGGCCGGGCTGTCGCTGTGTGTGCTGTGGGCCGTCTTCGGGAAGAAGATCAGGGTCCCCGCCGCGGTCGGCAAGGGGCTCACGGCGGTGCTGTTCATCGGCAGCGCAGCCGTCTTTGCGGCGGTATATCTGCTGCCGCTCGTCGTCTGGCTGAAAGTCAGACTGTAAGCTGCGACTGCGAGAACGGAGCGTAGTTTTCGTTACTGTGATGACATTCTGAATGAGATGTGTTACAATAGACAAAACCGATCAGAGGAGAGATGCACCATGCCCAAAGGAAAGATCGTTGCCGTCGTCGGGATGTGCGGCTCCGGGAAATCCGTCGCCACCGAGGTGTTCACCGACGCCGGGTGGAGAAAGGTCTATTTCGGCGGGATCACCATGGAGGAGCTGGAGGCGCGCGGCCTGCCCAAAAACGAGACAAATGAGAAAGCCGTGCGGGAGGAGCTGCGCGCCCGCTACGGGCTGGCGGCCTACGCCGTCAAGCTTTACGACCGCATTGCCGCCTTCGCCGAGGAGGGCAACGTCGTGCTCGACGGGCTCTACTCCTGGTCGGAGTACACCTATCTCAAGGAGCGGCTGGGCGACGGGCTGCGGGTGCTGGCCATCGTCACCGACCGCCAGAAGCGGTACGACCGGCTGACCGGCCGGGCGGAGCGTCCCCTGACCGCCGAGCAGGCCGCCTCCCGCGACAAGGCGGAGATCGAGAATCTTGAAAAGGGCGGTCCCATCGCCATCGCGGACACCTTCATCTGCAACAACGGCAGCGCCGGGGAGCTGGCCGAAGCGGTGGAACGCTACCGTCTCTCGCTGGAGGAGAGCTGAAAGACGCTTCCCCTCTTGCATGCACGGACGCGCTGTGGTATAATACCCATGTTATGCATAAGCGATCCCCCAACACCAAGGACGGGAAAGGCAGGACGAAAAGATGAAAGTCGTATTGCTGGCCGGCGGGTTCGGTACCCGCATCTCGGAGGAAAGCCATCTCAAGCCCAAGCCGATGATCGAGATCGGCGGTCGCCCCATCCTGTGGCATATTATGAAGATTTACTCCCATTACGGGTTCAACGACTTCGTGATCTGCGGCGGGTACAAGTGCGACTATATCAAGGATTATTTTGCCAACTATTATCTTCGCACGAGCGACGTGACCTTTGATTTTACCAAGGAAAACCGCATGGAGCTTCACTCCACCTCGGCGGAGCCCTGGCGGGTCACCATCATCGACACCGGCCTGAACACCATGACCGGCGGGCGGATCAAGCGGATCCGGCCCTACATCGGGGACGAGACCTTCCTGCTGACCTACGGGGACGGCCTGTGCGATATGGACATCGGCACGCTGGTGGACTTCCATCGCTCCCACGGCAAGATCGGCACCATGACCGCCGTCAGCGTGGGCCAGCGTTTCGGCGTGCTCAACATCCGGGAGGACGACACCATCGCCAGCTTCCGGGAGAAGAAGAACCGCGACGGCGCCATCATCAACGGCGGCTTCATGGTCATGGAGCCCGACGTCTTCGATATGATCGAAGGGGACGACACCGTCTTTGAAAAGGCGCCGCTGGAAACGCTCGTCAAAATGGGCGAGCTGAAGGCCTTCCACCACGACGGCTTCTGGCAGTGCATGGACACCCAGCGGGACAAGATGCTGCTGGAGGAGCTTTGGAACAGCGGCAAGGCGCCCTGGAAGGTGTGGGAATGATGGAGCTGTCCTTCTACCGCGGCAAGCGGGTCTTCGTGACCGGCCACACCGGCTTCAAGGGCAGCTGGCTCTGCCGTCTGCTGGTCGGCGCGGGTGCCGAGCTGACCGGCTATTCTCTGCCCGCGCCCACCCGGCCCGACCTCTTCTCCCTCGCGGGGGTGGAGGAGCGGATGACCTCCGTGATCGGCGACGTGCGGGATCCGGAATCGCTGAAGGCGGCCTTTGACCGCGCACAGCCGGAGATCGTCCTCCACCTGGCCGCCCAGCCCATCGTGCGGGAGAGCTACCGCGATCCCGTGGGCACCTATCAGACCAACGTCATGGGCACCGTCAACCTGCTGGAGTGCGTGCGCACCGCCGCCCGTCCGCCCCGGAGCGTGGTCAACGTCACCACCGACAAGGTCTACCGCAACAACGAGTGGGCCTGGGGCTACCGGGAGAACGAGCCGCTCGACGGCTTCGACCCCTATTCCAATTCCAAATCCTGCTCCGAGCTGGTCACCCACAGCTACAAGTCGTCCTTCCTGGACGATATGGGCGTGGCCGTGTCGACCGCCCGCGCGGGCAACGTCATCGGCGGCGGCGATTTCGCGGCCGACCGCATCCTGCCCGACTGCGTGCGCGCCGTGCAGAAGGGGGAGCCCATCGTGGTGCGCCATCCGCACTCCACCCGCCCCTATCAGCACGTGCTGGAGCCGCTGTACGCCTATCTCATGATCGCGCAGGCGCAGTATCAGGACCCCTCGCTCGCCGACTTCTACAACGTCGGGCCGGACGAGGGGGACTGCGTCACCACGGGACAGATTGTCGATCGCTTCTGCGCCTGTTTCGGTGAGGACGCGACGTGGATCGACCGCGACGACGGCGGCCCCCACGAGGCCAACTTCCTCAAGCTGGATTGTTCCAAGCTCAAGAGCGTGTTCGGCTGGCGTCCCCGCTGGAGCGTCGATACCGCCGTGGCCAAAACGGTCGAATGGACCAAGTGCTGGCTGGCGGGGGAGAGCGTGCCGGACGTGATGGATCGCCAGATCCGAGAATTTTTGCAAAAATAAGGTGATCGGATGTTTGAAAATATGACCAAGGAGCAGGCCCGCGACGCCATTCTCGCGCAGGTGGGGGAGTACTGCGACCGTTTCCATAAGCCCGCCCCTTACGAGCCGGGCCAGCGGATCCCCTACGCCTCCCGCGTCTACGACCGGGAGGAAATGATCAACCTCGTGGACAGCGCGCTGGAGTTCTGGCTGACCGCCGGGCGGTACACGGACGAGTTTGAAAAGCGGTTCGCCGAATACCTCGGCGTGCGCTTCTGCGCGCTCGTCAACAGCGGCTCCTCCGCCAACCTGCTGGCCTTCATGACCCTGACCTCCCCCCTGCTGGGCGAGCGGGCCATCCGCCCGGGCGACGAGGTCATCACCGTCGCGTGCGGCTTCCCGACCACCGTTACCCCCTGCATCCAATACGGGGCCGTCCCCGTTTTCGTGGACGTGACCATTCCCCAGTACAACATTGACGTTTCCCGTCTGGAGGACGCCCTGTCCGACAGGACCAAGGCCGTCATGATCGCCCACACGCT
>CAMHOI010000085.1 GCA_946186725.1 uncultured Clostridia bacterium | reverse complement strand
GTGCGCGACCCCATCCGGTTCCTGCGACAGCGGGAACTGGTCCATTACCAGCGCTTCGGCGAGGCATTGCGTTTGGTGCAGGATAAACTCAACGACCGCAACTTCTACGCTTTCAATCCCTCCTTTGATCAGGTCAAAACGGCCAAAAAGAAATAAAGGAAAGAGGCCTGTCTGTCGACAGGCCTCTTTGTTTCGTCGCTATTTTTCTTCGTTGTTCCCGGGCTTTTCCTTCTCGGGCTCAAAATCAAAGATCATCCCGTCCAGATCGTCGAGGAAATCGTCTTTCTCGGCTTCGTTCCTTTGCTGCGAGGGGACCTTTCTTTTCTTCACCGCCACCAGGATCAGCGCCAACGTCAGACCCAGGATGACCGCGCCCGCGCCGGCGACCGCGTACAGCCAGTAGGCGGCAAAGAAGGCGGCCGGCCCGTTGAGCGGCTGCTCCTCTTTTTCAACGGGAGCGACGGCCGCTGCCGCGCCTACGGGAGCATAGCGCATCGCGGTCTCCTCCACGCTGTCGTAGAGGTAGAATCCCTTATACTCGCCCGGCCCGCAGAGGTAGAGCAGACAGTAGGCCTCGTCCTCCTCGGATCGCCAGCCGGAGAGGGTGCGTTCCCCGACGGCCACCTCGGCGGCGGCGAAGCCCTTGGGGAGGGCAATGTTGCGCGGCTTTTCGAGCAGAAGATAGGGCACGCCCTTGATCGTGATCGTGTCGAAGGGGGTGAAGGAGATGGTCTCGCTGTCGTAGACGTAGAAGCCGGCGCCGGCGTCGTCGATCAGGTAGAGCAGGGGGATCCCGGCGGCGTTTCGCACGCACACGACAGAATTGTCGTTGATGGCCTGAAAATCCTGCTCAAAGCCGGCGGGGATCTCGATGTCGGTCAGATCCTCGACCACGGTCATGGTCCTGCCGTCCACCGAAACGGTCACCTCGTTGCGCACGGGGACAAGCTCCTCTGCGGAGCTGACGGGGGTCTCGGACACGGTCTGCCCCTCGGCTGGCTGACGGGTGATCTTAACGGTGTATTTTTTGGTCGCGCCGTTGGGGGCGGTGACGGTGATGACGCGGGTGGTCGTGCCGACGGGCAGCACCTGCGCGCCCGAGCCGGAGTCGGCCTGGGTGGCGCCCGCCTCCTGCGGCTTGGCGGAGAGGTAGACGTGCTCCACGCTGTTGGGCACGGTGACGGTATAGCTGGTGGTGTTGGGCGAGAAGGCGGGGGAGAGCGTGCCCTGCGAGGGCTTCAGGGAGGAGAGGTTGGCGTTGCCCGACAGGGCGGCGGGCGCCTTGACGGTCACCGTCGCGGAGGCGGACGAGGCGCTGATCTCCACCACTTGACCGTTTTCCACGGCGGTAACCTCGCTGGGCTTGAAAGACATGGCGGTCGATCCTGCCGCCTTGGCTGTGAAGGTCATGGTGCAGGAGAGAGAGGAGGAGCCGTTGCCGTTGTTATCATAGGCGGAGAGCTTGACCGAGCCGCCCGCGCCGTTGGCGCCCGCGCCCGAAACGAACTCCACCTTGGAGGCGTCGTAGGTCAGATAGCCCTCTACGGAGCCGAGGGCGTTGCCCGACACCCGGACGGTGACGGTGAAGTTGGCGCCCGGATCGACCGACGAGGGGGAGACGGAAACGTTGGAGGTACCGGAGGCGGCCGAGGCGCCCGGCACCCAAAGCGTCACACCAAGCGTCAGGGCGGCCAACAGGGCGCCGACGCGGATCAGGATTCGTTTCATGGCGGTTCCTCCTTACTGGGAAATCGTGCTCAGGCCGAGAATGTGGCGCTGACCGAGGAAAAGATCGACGGTGGAAATGTTGTTGTCGTGGTTCATGTCGCAGGCGACCGTCTGCTCGGTGCTCAGCTGGGACAGCCCGAGGATATAACGCTGGCCGAGGAAGAGGTCGGCGGTCGACACCTTGCCGTCGGCGTTGACGTCTCCGTAGATGACCACGGGGTAGGTCAGCACGACCTCGCCGTTTTGGGAGATGACCACCCGGTCGCCCGTGCAGACGGCACCCTCGCGGGGCGCGCCGGACGGCGCCTGTACGGCGGCGCTGCCGCCCTGTACGCCGAGATTTCCGAGAAAGTCGGCAACGCTCGTTTCGGGCGCGACGCCGGTGATATTGACGCCGACGTTGTACTTACCCTGAATGGTGACGGGGGACGGCGCGTCCCCGCCGCCGCCGGGCTGACGGTAGATCGAGAGGGTATACGTCCGCTTGCTGCCGCTGGCGGCGGTGACGACGACCGATACGGTGTTGCTCCCCTCGGCCAGCGCCACCCGTCCGGCGCCCGCGACGGAGGCGGTGGCGTCGTAGGGATCGGCGACGACGTTGACGGCGGACACGCCCGCGTCCACGATCAGATCGTAGCTGTATCCGTACTTGTCAAAGGAGGGCGTCAGCGTCTGCCCCTCCACCGAGAGGGAGCGAAGGACGTTGTTGTTGCTGCCCGTGGAGGTCGGCTTGGGCGCCGCCGTATCGGGCATTTCGAGGAAGACGGGCACCTCAAAGGTCAGCCGCGCGTCCCCGACGTCGGCGTAGGCGACGCGCAGGTGCTCGGCCTCGGTAAAGACGGCCTTGATGTTGCCCATGTACTGGTGATTGTAGAGCCCGCCGTCGGCGATGAGGTCGAATTTCTTGAAGTAGATGTTGTTCTGCCCGACGTTGACGTAGCCGCTGACGAGGAACTGCGCCCCGCCGAGGATGGCCTTGTAGGGGGTGTTCCAGCCCTTGTTGTGGGCGTGCCAGGCGCCCCGCTGGCGGGCAGACATAGTGGAGGTCATATAGGCGCCGATGTTGAGCAGGTTGTAGTAGCCGGGGTAGTTACTCATGGTGCCCCGTGCCAGCTCGGTGCCCGAGGTGCCCTGCTCCTGTTTGATGTAGGCGGCCAGGTGGTAGGCGCTCATGCCCGTCTCTCTCGCGGCGGCGAGGATGGCGTCGCTCCAGGTGGCGAAGCGGCCGGAGTCCTCCAGCCCCGCCGGATAGACACCGTCCATGAAGGTGCCCTTAACGATGCTCTGGATACCGTCGAAGGTCTCCGTCTCCGAAAAGCTCATGGACAGGAAGGCGAAGGCGTGCGCCTCCGAGAGATAGTTGCGCGGGTCGAGGGCGTAGGCGACCAGCTCCCGGGATGCCATGACCCACCCGCCGCTGTCGTAGACGACGTGCTCGCCGGTGTCGAAATTGTAGGCGCCCCGCTCGTAGGACAGCTCGGAGCCGAGGCAGTAGTTCTTGGGATACAGACTCAACCCCTGCCGGCACTCGGCCTCCACCACCTCGGCCCAGGTCAGCCCCGTCTGCCGCAGCACGAAGACCCAGTTGGGGTGGAGGGCGTGAAGCAGCCGCAGGCCGCCCTTGTAGGACTCGGGGAAGCCCTGGGCGGTCAGGTAGGCCTCAAAGTCGCCGTCCGGCTCGGTGGGCACGATGCGGATGTACTGCGCGGCCGCGTAGCCCTCCAGCTCGCCGTAACGGATCCGATACCAGCCGGGATCGGAGGTGTCCAGCAGGGTGACGGTGGCGCCCTTGGGCACCTCGCCGAGCCGCTTGTAGCCGGAGCCGGGGCCCTCCCGCACGTTCAGCGGGTCGTTGACCGTGATGACCACGCCAAGCCCCTCCGCCCGCGCGGATACCGGCCCTGCGTACAAGGTGACGGCCGTCAGCAGCAGACAGAGCAGCAGAGCGGTCAGGCGCTTGCGCATGCGGACTCCTCCTTTCTTTGAAACGTCTCTTATTTTAACGTTGGAACGAATCTGCGATCACAGCTTGGACAGATCGAATGGCGTGTGCTGATAGACGATGTGGTTGACCCAGTTGGCGTAGAGCAGGTTGGCGTGGGAGCGCCAGGTCATCACCGGCGTTTTGGCCGGGTCGTCGTCGGGGAAATAGTGGAGGGGGAAGTTGTTCAGCCCCCGCTTGGCGTCCCGCTCGTATTCCTTTTTGAGGGTGTCGCGGTCGTACTCCGAGTGGCCCATCACGAAGAATTTGCGGCAGGCGCGGTCGGCGACGATGTGCAGCCCCGCTTCTTCAGAGGCGCCCAGGATGTCCAACTCGTTCACGGCGCGGACGGCTGACTCATCGACGGCGGTATAGCGGGAGTGGGGAGCGGGATACACGTCGTTGAAGCCGCGCATCAGCGGATGCTCGGGCAGCAGGTTGCGGTGGGCAAAGACCCCCGTCATCTTGGCGGGCAGCAGGTGCTTGTCCACCCCGTAGTGGTAATAGAGCCCGGCCTGCGCGCCCCAGCAGATGAACAGGGTGGAGTAGACGTTCTCTTCCGCCCAGTCGAAGACCTCACACAGCTCCTGCCAGTAGTCGACCTGCTCAAAGGGCATGGTCTCCACGGGCGCGCCGGTGACGATCAGCCCGTCGAAGCGCTGGTCCATGACCTCGCCGGGGGTCTTGTAGAAAGCCAGCAGATGCTCGGGCGAAGTGTTGCGTGCGTGATGGGAGGCCGTCTGAAGCAGATCGATCTCGATCTGCAGGGGCGTGTTGCCCAGCAGACGAAGAAGCTGGGTTTCGGTCTCGATTTTGTTGGGCATCAGGTTGAGAATGGCAATGCGCAGGGGACGGATGTCCTGATGGGCGGCGCGATCCTCGCTCATGACGAAGATGTTTTCGGATTCCAGAATGCGTGACGCGGGCAGCGCGTCGGGGATCTTGATGGGCATGGTGACCTCCGTAAAGCGTTATACTCCATGTTAGTACCTATTATAACAGTGTTGCTCCTTCCCTTCAAGGTGGAAGTTGCACAAAAAACAGTCCTGTTGTTGGAAAAAATCGCGCCCGGAAAATAATTGTAATTTTTTTGACGAATAGGGTTGACAACCCCTTGACATTTCGATATAATAGTAAACTGCACAAAAATGGGCGACCATACCCTCTGCAGTGCTTTTTCCGGTCGCGAAAACCGCTTGTGAGAGCGCGGTTTTCTTTGTCGGGTGAGCGCCCGGACGGGGGTAGGGGGTC
>CAMHOI010000084.1 GCA_946186725.1 uncultured Clostridia bacterium | reverse complement strand
CTCCTTGCCGATGAAGAGGAGCACGAACTCGTCCCCGCCGATGCGGTAGGCGTGCACGTCTTTGCTCACCACGCCGAGCATGGCGTTGCCCACGATGGCGAGCGCGCGGTCGCCCTCGTCGTGGCCGATGACGTCGTTGATGAGCTTGAGCCCGTTCAGGTCAATGAAGGCCACGGCGGTAATGATGTCGTCGTAGCGATCCCGCTCGTCGTAATAGACGCCGCGGTTTTTCAGTCCCGTCAGCGCGTCGCGGTCGGTGTTCTGCAGCCGGATGAAAATGTAGTAGAGCAGCGCCGAGATCAGCAGCATGGTTTCCAGATTGCTGCCGCTCCAGATGACCTCGACCAGCATCTCCGCCACGCCGAAGCCCAGGCAGAGCAGGATCAGCATGGCCTCACGCTTGGAATTCTCGCGGAAGCGGCGAATGACCTGCCCGAGCAGGCGGAGGATGTAGTAGCCGGGCACCACGAAGACGATGTAGCCCAGCGGGCCGCGGTAGAATTCGCCCTGCGCGTCGTACCAGAACACCAGGTGATAGGGAAGAAAGGCCAGCAGCAGTACGGCGCTCAGCACGATCTGCGGGATCCACAGCAGACGGCGGGAGCGGCTGGTGGTCTCTGTCGCCAGCAGAAGCCCCAGTACGCACTGGGAGCGCATGGCATAGCCGACGACGGACAGCAGGATGCGCAGGAACACGAGCGAAGGATCGTGCAGGTGCCATTCCACAAATTCGGCGACGGCCAGCAGACCGGCGCTGATCACCACCACCCAAAGGTGACGCAGGTTGGCGTTCTCACTCTTCTTGCGAGCGGCAAGAACCAGAGACAGCCCGACGATCAGGAAAACGGCGGGCAGCTTGTGGGACAAAAAGCCGATGAAATATTCTTGCATTGCAATCGCACCTCCCTTTCGGGACGAAGTGGGACGGACTCACACCTGCGCGAGCGCCTGTTCGAGGTCGGCGATGAGGTCGTCGGCGCTCTCAATGCCGCAGGAATAGCGGATCAGGTCGGGCGAGACGCCGGCGGCGGCCAGCTCCTCGTCGTTCATCTGGCGATGGGTGGTGGTCGCGGGGTGGAGGCAGCAGGTGCGCGCGTCCGCGACGTGGGTCTCGATGGCGGCGAGCTTGAGCCCCGCCATCAGTCTGGAGGCGGCCTCACGTCCGCCCTTGACGCCGAAGCTGACGACGCCGCACACGCCGCCCGGCAGGTATTTTTGCGCCAGGGCGTGATCCTCGTCGCCGGGCAGACCCGCGTATTTGACCCAGGCGATCTTCTCGTGGCCGGAAAGGAACTCGGCGATCCTCTGCGCGTTCTCGCAGTGCCGCTTGACGCGCAGGTGCAAGCTTTCCAGCCCCAGATTGAGCAAAAAGGCGTTCTGCGGCGACTGGATGGAGCCGAAGTCGCGCATCAACTGGGCGGTCGCCTTGGTGATATAGGCGCCGCCGAGGCCGAACCGCTCGGTGTAGGTCACCCCGTGGTAGCTTTCGTCGGGAGTGCACAGGCCCGGAAACCGGTCGGGGTAGCGGGTCCAGTCGAATTTGCCGCTGTCGACGATGCAGCCGCCCACACCGGCGCCGTGGCCGTCCATGTATTTGGTGGTGGAGTGGATGACGATGTCGGCGCCCCACTCGATGGGACGGCAGTTGACGGGGGTGGCGAAGGTGTTGTCCACGATCAGGGGCACGCCGTGCTCGTGGGCGGCCTTGGCAAACCGCTCAATGTCCAGCACCCGAAGCGAGGGGTTGGAGACGGTCTCGCCGAAGACGGCCTTGGTGTTGGTGCGGAAGGCGGCGTTCAGTTCCTCGTCGGTGCAGTCGGGGCGGACGAAGGTGAACTCGATGCCCATGCGCTTCATGGTCACGGCAAAGAGGTTGTAGGTGCCGCCGTAGATGGCCGAGGAGGCCACGACGTGATCCCCGCAGGAGGCGATGTTGAACACGGAATAGAAGCTTGCCGCCTGACCCGACGAGGTCAGCATGGCGGCGCTGCCCCCCTCCATGTCGCAGATCTTGGCGGCGACGCAGTCGTTGGTGGGGTTCTGCAGGCGGGTATAGAAATAGCCGCTCGCCTCCAGGTCAAAGAGCTTGCCCATGTCCTCGCCGGTGTCGTAGCGGAAGGTGGTGCTCTGGACGATGGGGATCTGCCTGGGCTCGCCGTTGCCGGGGCGATAGCCGCTCTGGACGCATTTGGTTTCGATCTTGTAATCGCTCATGGAAAGGTCTCCTTTGAATAAACGCTATATATTCATCTTATTATACCTCGTCCGTTTGCCAAAATCAACGCTTTTCATGATAAAAACAGCCGCCGCGACGCGACGACTGTTTTATGTCAACCTATCCAGCAGCGCGGGCAGCTCGCCCACGTTGGCGATCTCGTAGGGCGCCCGCTTTCGCCCCTCTGGCCAGATGCCCGACGTTTTCACCCACACGGGGACGTAGCCGGCCGCATAGGCGCCTCCCACGTCGTTGAAGGGGTCGTCGCCGACGTAGAGCAGCGTTTCGGGCGGACAGCCCAGTCGCTCTGCCATTTTGAGGAAAAAGTCGGGATCCGGCTTTTTCTTCTCACCCGGCGCGGGCGTGAGGATGACGTCGAAGGCGTTTTCCAGCCCGATCAGGCGCAGCTTGGTCATCTGCAGCTCCTCAAAGCCGTTGGTCAGCAGACCGAGCGCCAGTCCCCGCCCGCGAAGCGTTTCCAGCGTCCCGGCCGCGTAGTCGTAGCGCACCGCGCCCGTCCCGAAGGCGGCCAGCACCGCCCCGGCGTAGTCCTCAAAGGGCATGGCGGGGGAGAGCAGCCCCTTTTCCACCAGATCGCCGTAGACCCTCGGCCAGCCGTACATACACAGCCGCCGGTCGGCGTCGAACCATCCCGCGGCGAGGTCGTCCCCGCTCACCCCGTCCGGCAGGGCGCCCGCCGCCTTCACGGCGGCGAGCAGGGTGGGGAAGACCAGCCGCAGGGTGGCCTGCCGGTCGAACAGGGTGTTGTCCAGATCGAATACCACGCCCCGGATCGTCGCCCCGCTCATTTCAAATCGGTCTTTCTGAAGATCAGGATCCCCGCCGCCGTGTTCGCCGCCGTGAAGAAGAGCAGGGAGCCGACGCCCCAGGCGAACATTTCCGTCGTGATCTGGCCCGTCGACGTGACGTAACTGTTGATGCAGGTCGGAATGAGATAGTACAGCGTATCGTATTCGTCGGTCGGGATGAGGAAGGAGGAGTTGACCAGCAGCGTCAGCAGGAAGCTCGTCGCCACCGTCAGGATGATGGTCAGCGGGGTGGACTTGGTCACCATCGCAAAGAAGGTGGCCACCGACGCCGCCCACACGAAGGTGAGCGTGCCCACCGTCACGCACCGCGCGAGGTTCCACCCCTCCGCCCCGTCAAAGGGCACGCCGTAGCCGAACAGAGGGAGGGCGCCGCCCGCTGTCACGCCGAAGGTGATCAGCACCGCGCCCACGCAGACCAGTGTGGCCACGATCAGGTGCGACAGGTAGATCTGCACCCGGCTCTTGCCGGAGATGACCTTGTTGCGGATGGTGCCGTGGCGCACGTCGGCGAGGATGAGGATGCCGGTGAAAATGGGGATGATGAGCCCTGCGTTCTGGGTCAGCGAGAAGGTGCCGAGCATGAGCCCGCGGGCCGAAAAGAGCTCGGAAAAGCCCACCCCGCCGAGCTCCTCGACTTCCTGCGCGCTCTCCTCGAGCAGCTCGCCGGCCAGCAGATCGATCCCGGCGTACAGTCCGAGCGACATCAGGGACAGACCCACGCAGACGGCCAGCAGGATGTAGGTCATTTTGTTCTTGCGCAGGGCGTAGAGATCGGCTTTCAGCAGATTACTCACGGCTTCCCCCTCCGATCAGCTTCATGTAGTAGGTCTCGACGGTGTCCTCCTGCTTGCCGAGGTTGTTGACGCGGATGCTCTTCTCCGCGAGGACGCGGATGACGTCGTTGATATCGACCGGGTCGAAGATATGCAGCGCGTCGCCCTCCTGCCTCACGTCCGTCAGTCCGAGCGCCCCGGTCAACGCCTGCCGGGCGGCGTCGGCGTCCTGCGCCTCCACCACGATGCGCGCCTTGGAGGCGTCGTGCAGCTCGGCGAGGGTCGCCTCCTTGAGGAGCTTCCCGTGGGAGAGGAAGCCGATGCGGGTGCAGATCTTGTCCAGCTCGGAAAGGATGTGGGAGGAGATCAGGAAGGTGATGCCCTCCCGGTTGAGCGCCGTGATGACGTCCCGCACCTCGATGAAGCCCTTGGGGTCCAGCCCGTTCATCGGCTCGTCGAGCACGATGAAGCGCGGCTCGCTCACGAGCGTCAGCGCGATGCCGAGCCGCTGCCGCATGCCGAGGGAAAAGCTGCCCGCCTTCTTTCGGGCGACGGCCTGCGGATCCAGCCCCACCCTGAGGAGCAGGGCGTCCACCTGGGCGTCTGTCATCCGCCTGCCCGCCAGGGCGCATTGGAAGGCGACGTTCTCCCTCGCCGTCATGGCGGGGGAGAGGGAGACCGCCTCCACGATCCCGCCCATTTGGCGGCGGGCGGCGGCGATCTCCGCGCTTCGGGCCGGCACGCCGAACAGGGCGTAGTCCCCGGCCGTCGGGGCGGCGAGGCCGGCGATCATGCGGATGATGGTCGTCTTGCCGGCGCCGTTCTCGCCGACGAAGCCGTAGACGTCGCCCTCCTCGATGTGCATATTCACGTGGTCGACGACGACGCGGTTCTTGTATTTCTTGGTCAGGCCCTTTGTTTCTAAAACCAGCATAGTCCCTCCTGCGATCGCGGATTGGTGTGCGCCGGCGCGATCTTTTTTCCATTATGCCACGCCGCCGGACGAAACACAAGAGCATCCTGAAAAAAGAGGAGGTGAGAAAAAGGAAAGAAACCGCTTGACAGGGGTTTGCGGCTGTGCTATAATGCGATTTGCGACAAATGAATAGGGGAGAGTTCCCGAGCGGCCAAAGGGGGCAGACTGTAAATCTGTTGTCACTGACT
>CAMHOI010000083.1 GCA_946186725.1 uncultured Clostridia bacterium | reverse complement strand
GATCACCGATCACGCGGTGGTGGATCCCAGGCTCGTCACCTACCGGCACGTGGTCAAGGGCCTCTGGTATCCGGGCACGGCCACCAAAGCCTGCGCCACCTGCAACCGTTGGTACCGGGACACCTTCGGCGGATCGTACAAGGAGCTGGATCAGGGAGCCGCCGCCGTTCCGGTGGGCTGTGACGGGCTGATCTATCATCCTTACATCAACGGCGAACTGACCCCATACGCCGATCCGCTGCTGTGCGGCTCCTTCACCGGCATCCGTTCCGGGCACACCAAGGCCCACTTCTCCCGCGCGGTGATGGAGGGTGTGGCGTTGAGTCTGATCGATTCCAACACGGTCGTTGAGCGCCTGGGCATGAAGCACGAGGACCATGCCGCCATCATTGGCGGCGGCGCCTACAGCCCGCTTTGGCGGCAGATCGTTTCTGACGCGCTGGGCCTCGAACTGCAGCTCAAGGAGAACAGCGACTCCTCCTTTGGCACGGCTATGCTGGCCGGCGTGGCGGTGGGCGCCTTTGACTCCTTTGAAGGGGTCATCCGCCGCTGCTCCAAAACCATTGCCGTCACGACGCCAAACAAAGAGAACACAGCCAAATACGCCGAGCTGTATCGCACCTATAAAGCCATTCACGATGCTCTCGCGCCTATATATCACAACCGATGAGCGGGCGAAGGATCGCGGTCTGCGTCAAGGAAGTGCAGGGCGACCTCAATCCCTTTGACGCCTGCGCGGTAGAGTGCGCCCTGCGGTTGTCCGACGACGTGACGGTCGTGTCCATGGGGCGGCCGTCCGCCAAAGACGTCTTGCTTCGGCTGACGCGGCTGGGATGTAAGACCGTTTTGATGACGGACGGAAAATTTGCCGGTGCCGATACGCTTGCGACCGCCTATGCGCTGTCGCTGATGATGAAGAAGCTTTCGCCCGATCTCATCCTGTGCGGGCGGCAGTCCATCGACGGCGACACGGCCCAGACCGGGCCCGCTCTGGCGACCCTGCTGGGGATCCCCTTCGCGGCCAACGTAATGGAGATCCACGCGTCAGAGACAGATCTGACCGTGAAAACGCGCACGGGAGAACAAACGCTCTCCTTCCCCGCGCTGCTCACGGTGGAGCGGATCAACACGCTCAGATTTCCCAAGCTGACCTCTGCGATCGGCGAAGTGAAGGTCGTGGACGCCGCGGCGCTTGGCGCCGATCCCGCACGATGCGGACTGACCGGTTCGCCCACCCGCGTCATGAAGACCTTTGAAAGTGCCGTAGGGCGGCGAAAATGCCGCTTTATCACGAAAGACGAGATGTTTGCCCTTATCAGAGAAAAAGCCGGACAAAGGCGCTCCTCGTTTGAAACAGAGGAGGCACAGAACAAACTGAAATGCGTTTGGTGCGTGGGGCACGAGGTTGCTGAAGCCGCCGGGCGAATCGCCGAGCAGGTCGTTGTGCTGGAGCGGGACGACCCGCGTCGGATCGCCGCGCGCATAGAAAGAGAAAAACCGGCGTTTGTGCTCTGGCCGGCCGATCTGTGGGGTAGAAGCGCGGCGCCTGTCGCACAGGCCATCCTGCAGACCGGGCTATGCGCCGACTGTACGGCGCTGGAAACGGACGGCAACGACCTCTTCATGTACCGGCCCGCTTTCAGCGGTACCCTGACGGCCAAGATCCGCTGTCTGACCAGGCCGGTCATGGCGACGGTGCGCGTGGCGGACGACAACGCCTGCGATCTGATGGTCGGATGCGGAAAAGGCGCCCTGGGCGCCATCGACGCCATCCACCGATACACCGACGCCATGAACGGGCAGCGCGCCGCCTCCCGCGGGGTGGTGGACGCCGGGCTGGCTCCATACGATGAACAGGTCGGCTTGACCGGCCGGACCATCGGCTGCTCGGTCTATGTGGCGGTCGGCATTTCGGGTGCGGTGCACCATACCTGCGCGCTGGATCGCGTGGGTACTGTCATTGCCGTCAATCCCGACAGGAACGCGCGCATCTTTGAGTATGCCGACTATGGCGTGCTGGATACCGCGGAAAATGTGTTTCAGGAGCAGTAAATAGTAAAAGAGCCGTTACACGACTGTGTAACGGCTCTTTTACGATTATTTCCCGTCGGGCAACTCGTGATAAAGATTGAAACGAAACAGCAAACTTTCGTCGTCCGGATCGGTGCAACGGATGGTCGCCTCCGCGATCACGGCGCCGGAAAGTATGTTAGCCAGTCCTGCGATCTGACAAAGCTTGGATTTCAGGTTCAGCACGTCGCCCTCGTCTGTCTCCAGAAAGACGTCGCCTTTGCAGCGATCCAGCGCGGCGATAAACTCTTTGACGTCGATGTTGTGGATCTCCATTTCGCCGAATTTCATAGAAAGCACCTCCAGTAGGTGATTATTGTAGCACGTACCGCGGAAAAAGTCAACCGAGGACGTGCTGTTTCAACACAAGCGCGCGGTCCGTCTCTTCCCACGGGACGTTCAGATCCACGCGGCCCATGTGACCGTAAGCGGAAAGCGGTCGATAGATGGGTCGGCGCAGATGGAACGCGCGGATGATGGCGGCGGGACGAAGGTCAAAAATATCCCTGACCCCCTGCGCGATTCTGTCGTCCGATACGATCCCTGTGCCGAAGGTGTCGACCATGATGGAGACGGGCGTCGCCACGCCGATGGCGTAGGCGATCTGAACCTCACAGCGGTCGGCCAGTCCGGCGGCGACCACGTTCTTTGCCACATAGCGGGCGGCATAGGCGCCGGAGCGGTCGACCTTGGTCGGATCTTTGCCGGAAAAGGCGCCGCCCCCGTGGCGGGCGTAGCCGCCGTAGGTATCAACGATGATCTTACGCCCGGTCAGGCCGGTATCCCCCTCCGGGCCGCCGATGACAAACCGGCCGGTCGGATTGATAAAGTATTTGGTGCGCTCGTCCAGCAAATCGGTTGGAATAACAGGCAGAATGACCTGCTCCATGACATCGCGGCGGATGGTCTCCAACTCCACGTCGGGATTGTGCTGGGTGGACAGCACAACTGTGTCAACACGAAGAGGGCGTCCGTCTTCATACTCGACGGTGACCTGGGTCTTGCCGTCCGGGCGGAGGTAGGACCGCGCACCTTCCATACGCACCTGCTTGGCCAGCTGATGCGACAGTGAGATGGGCAAGGGCATCATTTCCGGCGTCTCACGGCAGGCGTAGCCGAACATCATGCCCTGATCTCCGGCGCCGGTATCTGCCTCTTCACTGAACCGGGTCTCCAGCGCGCGGTCGACGCCCAAGGCGATGTCAGGAGACTGGCGGTGAAGCCGCACCGCGATCTCGCATGTCCTGCCGTCAATGCCTTTTTCCTCGCTGTCGTAGCCGACGTCGAGGATGGTGCGGCGGGCAATGGCCTCGACATCCACTTTGGCATGGGTCGTGACCTCGCCCATGATGGTGACCACACCCGCGGTGCAGAAGGTCTCACAAGCGACGCGGGAGAGGGGGTCCTGCTCCAGCATGGCGTCGAGGATAGCATCGGAGATGCGGTCGCAGAGCTTGTCGGGATGACCCGGCGTGACCGACTCCGAGGTAAACAGTTTTCTCATCTTATACTTCCTTTCATAAAAAGCCCGCACCAAAAGATGCGGGCTTTCTCTCATCTTTCGGAACGACGTCCGCAGGATTTGGCACCTTACCGATCACGGCAGGTTGCCGGGCTTCACAGGGCCTGTTCCCTCAGCCACTCTTGATAAGCGGAGTATTCAGTTCGCCTTATTATAGCGCCGGGGTACCGTTTTGTCAACCCTTGAGCCACTGGAATTGGCCGTTCATCACGACAAGCATAACAACAAGGATGACGGCGGCCGCCAATGCAGACAGCACGATGGTAACAACAGAACGTTTGTTGAAGCGATAAGCGTCGCCGCCCTCGTCGGGCAGCAAATGCGCCTTGCGCAGACCGGTGACGAAGGGCTTGTAGATCGCCAGGGTGATGGCGGCGTTCATGCCCGCTTTGAGCAGGTTGAAGGGAAGCAAGAGCGATGGGATCATGTCGATGACCGCCTGTCGCGGAGCGCCCATGAAAACAGGCGTGATCCATAGATTCATGAGCATCATCACGGCCGTGACAGAAAAGACGGAAGAAAGGTTGGCGGCGACGGCGCCGCCGTACGTGCGGCGAAAGCGGTAAATCAGTCCGCAGGTCAGCGCAAAGGTCCCGCTTGACGCGAAGTTCATGATGAGTCCGTACACGCCCGTCTCGCTCACGGTAAGAAACTCGATGAGAGTGACAACCGCGGCAGAGGCAACTCCGTAGACCGGGCCCAGGATCAGAGACGCGATCGCAAGTATGGCATCCTTGACGTCGTAGGTCAGAAACTGGACCTTGATGCGGAACACAAAGACGCTCAGGAACGCCAAAGCGCACAGCATGGCCGCGACGGACATTTTTTTGATCTTCTGATTCATGATGATCCCTCCAAAAAAGTAAACCCCGTACAAATCTGTACGGGGCAAACAAACACAAGGTATTCCCTTGTGCCGCCTTCTTTCATCCGGACTATGACCGTCGGTACGGGAATCACACCCGTTCAGCTTTCGCTCGTGGACTGTAACCACCGGTGGAGACTTTCACTCCGCCCCGAAGACACTATGGAATTGTAAAAAGCTCACTCTTTCAGCGCGCGCTCCAGCCAGATGGCGCCGATGTCCATGGCATTATAAAGACCGTATTTCTCGCTCTTTTTGACGATGCGATCCTTCGGGCGAAGGTCGCTGTCGGTACTCAAAAGCTGCACAAGAACCTTATCTGCGATCTCCAGATCGCCGTCCTTTTTAGTGGTCATGATCTGCATGAGAACGACGTACTTCTCCGCCATATCGCCGTAATAGATCTCGCTGCCCTTGCGGACAAGGGGGCGACCCTTATAGGTGAGGAATTCCTTGTCGGCCATAACAAACCTCCGAATCTTGATACAACCGATATTTTAACACACTTTACCGGCAAAGTCAATGCTG
>CAMHOI010000082.1 GCA_946186725.1 uncultured Clostridia bacterium | reverse complement strand
CATGGGGATGAGATCGGGCGTGCGCTTGGCCCCCATGACCCCCGCGACCTGCGCCACGGTGAGCACGTCGCCCTTTTTCATGCCGCCGCTTTTGATCAGGGCGAAGGTCTCTTCATTGACCAGCACGCGCCCCGCGGCGACGGCGGTGCGGACGCTGACGGGCTTTTCGCCCACGTCCACCATCTTCGCGCGGCCCTGGTCGTTAAAATGCGTAAAGTCTCCCATGGCTCAGCCTCCGATCTGATTCATGCCGCGCCCGGCGCGGCTCATGTGATCACGGTCCAGTTTCCCGTGCCAGGCAGGTTTTTCCCAAATCGCCCGGCGCAGCGTTTCAACCATAGCGTCATAATCCAGACCCTTGATCGAAACCTCGTCCCCCGAGTGGAGGCAGGGCTTGAGTCTGCCGTCGGCGGTCAGGCGGATGCGGTTGCACGCTGCGCAGAAGTGGGCGCTGACGGGGCTGATGAGCCCGACGCTGCCCTTCGCGCCGGGGAGCCTGTAGAGCTTCGCCACGCCCCCGTCCGGGGGCAGGGCCTCAAGCTCCGGCAGCCTGTCGAGGACGGCTGTACAGGGGATGTAAGCCTCCGGGCCGAAGCCTGTGCCCTCGACCATGGGCATGAGCTCGATAAAGCGCACGTCCAGGGGGTAGAGCCTGGTCAGCTCCGCAAGCTCGGGAATCTCGTCGTCGTTGAAGCCGCCGATCAGCACGGCGTTGAGCTTGATCTTCTCAAAGCCCGCGTAGAGCGCCGCGTGTATGCCGTCGACCGCCTGTGTGAGTTCGCCCCGGCGGGTGATGCGGCGGTACTTCGCCGCGTCCAGGGTGTCGAGGCTGATGTTGACGCGCCTGACGCCCGCGTGCCGAAGCGGCAGCGCCAGCTCCGGCAGGCGGGTGCCGTTGGTGGTCAGGCAGATCTCCCGGATGCCGGGCACCTCGGATGCGCGGCGGCAGATGGAGACGATGTTCTTTTTCACCAGCGGCTCGCCCCCGGTGATGCGCAGCTTCGTGATCCCGAGAGAGGCGGCGGCGCGCACGGCGCAGATCATCTCGTCCTCGGTCAGCATCTCGTCGTGCGCCTTTTTGCACACCCCGTCCGCCGGCATACAGTAGCGGCAGCGCAGATTGCACAGCTCCGTCACCGACAGGCGGAGGTAGCGGATATCGCGCCCATAGCGGTCGATCATGGACAACACTCCCGGAAAGTAGTTTTATGACAAAATAAGTATATACCGAATTGCACCGAGATACAAGACCGGAATAATCAATCATCCTGAGCCCGGCGAAGAATCTGACCCCTAAAAATCCGGGGGAAGTTCCTTCGCGGCGCTCAGGATGACAGGTTTTCTATACGTTTTGCTGCTTGCTCAATACTGCACCGCACTGAGGAGCCTTTTGGTGTAGTCCTCCTTCGGGTGATCGTAGACCTCGTCCACGCTGCCCTGCTCGATGATGCGGCCCTTCTCCATGACCATGACGCGGTCACAGATGGAATAGACCACGTTGAGGTCGTGGCTGATGAAGAGGTAGCTCAGATCGAGGTCATGCCGCAGGTCCCACAGGAGATCCAGGATCTGCGCCTGGATGGTCACGTCCAGGGCGGAGACCGGCTCGTCCGCGATGATGAAGCGCGGGCGGCGAATCAGGGCCGCGGCGATGGAGACGCGCTGCTTCTGTCCGCCTGAGAGCTCGCCCGGTTTTCGCCCGGCATAGCTTTTGGACAGGCCCACGCGCTCGAGCATGTCGAGCACGCGGCGTTTACGCTCGGCGGCGTCGTACTTGCCGTAGACCCGCAGCGGCTCCTCCAGAATCCAGCCCACGGTCTTCGCGGGGTTGAGACTGCCAGCGGGGTCCTGGAAGACCATCTGCGGCCGCTTGGTGAGATGGCGCACCTCGCCGGTGACGACGGCGCTGTCCAGCATCCCGAGGATGGCCTTGGAGAGGGTCGATTTGCCGCAGCCGCTCTCGCCCACAAGGCCCAGAATTTCGCCCTTGTTCACGTGAAAGCTCACGTCGGTGAGAGCCTGAAAGCTCGTCTTTTTCCCGAAGAGCCCGCGGTCCTGATAGACCACGCTGAGCCCTTCGACCTCCAGCACATGTTCAGACTGTTCCATGGTGTTTCCTCGTGGGGATCGCGGCGATGAGCCGTTTGGTGTAGTCGTCCTGCGGGTTTTTGAAGATTTCTTCGGTCAGCCCCCGCTCGACGATCCTGCCCTTGTACATGACGGCCACGTCCTCGCAGAGGCGGCGCACGACGTTCATGTCGTGGCTGATGAGCAGAATGCCCACGCCGTACTCCACACTCAAGCTGCGCAGCAGCTCCAGGATCTGGCGCTGCACGGTCACGTCGAGGGCGGTGGTCGGCTCGTCGCAGACCAGAAGGCGCGGGCGGATGATCATGGCCGAGGCGATGATCGCCCGCTGGCGCTGTCCGCCGGAGAGCTGGTGCGGGTACTTGCGGTATGTCACGTCGGGCTCCGGCAGGCTGACCTGCTCCATGACCTCGAGGGCGAGCCTGCGCCTCTCCTCTGGCGTCTTGTCGGTGTGGATTTTCAGCGCCTCCTCGATCTGCTCCCCGACGCGCATGAGGGGGTTGAGGCTGCGCATGGGCTCCTGGAACACGACGCCGATGTCGCGCCCGTGGATGGAGCGGAGTTCGCGCCGTGAACAGCGCACCAGATCGCGGCCCTCAAACAGCACCTCGCCGCGCATCACGACATTGCTGCGCTCGATGAGGCCGGTCAGGGCCATGGCGGTCACGGTTTTGCCGGAGCCGGATTCGCCCACCAGACCCAGGCGCTCGCCGTGGGCAATGGACAGGTCGATGCCCTTGACGGCCTCCTTGCCGGTGGACTTGAAGGTGACGTGCAGATCGCGTATCTCAAGCACGGCCGTCACCTCCCAGCCCCTCGCTGAGTAAGCCGAAGCCCAGCACCAGCAGGATGATCGCGGCCCCGGCCGAGAGGGCGTACCACGGGGCACGCAGCAGATAGCCCTGGGCCTCGTTCAGCATACGGCCGAGACTCGGGTCCGGGGGCTGAACGCCGAGACCGAGATAGCTCATCGACGCCTCGGCCAGCACTGCGTTGTTAAAGCCGATGGCCACGGCGCTCAGGAGCACCGGCCAGATGTTCGGCATGATGTGTACAAAGAGGATGCGCATGTCGCCCACACCCATGAGCCGGGCGTTGGCCACATAGTCCAGCGCCTTCTGCCGCGCCACCTCCATGCGCACGATGCGCGCGAAGGTCGGGATGAACAGCACGCCCAGGGCGAGGATGATGTTGTACTTGCCGCCCTGGAACACTGCGATCAGCACCAGGGCCAGCAGCAGACTCGGAAAGGCGGTGAGCGTGTCGTTGAGGCGCATGAGCAGCTCGTCCACCCAGCCGCCGTAATAGCCCGTCAGGCCGCCGACGAGGAGGCCCGCCGCAAGCCCGATGGACACCGAGCACAGGGCGATGAAGAAGGTCGCGCCCGCGCCCTGCACCACGCGGGAGAAGATGTCCCGCCCGAAGTTGTCCGTGCCGAAGAGATGGCGCAGGCCGGGCCCCGCCATCTTCCCGGCGGCGTCCATGGCGTTGGGGTCATAGGGCGTCCAGAACACGCCGACCGTGATGATCAGCAGCATCACAAGCGTGATGACGGCGCCGGCGCGGAAGGTTTTGTTTTTCAGATCAAACATCGAAACCCTCCTCAGCTCAGGCGCACGCGCGGGTCGATGGCCTGGGTCAGAATGTCCGCAAGGTAATTCATCACCACGACCACCGACGCGATCATCACCACGATGCACAGCGCCACGGGATAGTCGCGGTTGGAGATGCTCGCCACCAGCAGACGCCCGAGACCCGGGACGACGAAGACCTGCTCGACAATGATGGAGCTTGCCACAATGTCCGCCAGCGACATGGCGAGATAGGTCACCACCGGCAGCAGGGCATTGCGGAAGACGTGGTTTTTGATCACCATCCAGCGGGAGTTTCCCCGGCTGTAGGCGGTGAGCACGTATTCGCGCCGCATCTCACTGAGGATGGACGCGCGCAGGAGCTTCACCGTCTTGGCGATCTTCGGAAGCGAGATCGCAAGGGCGGGGAAGAAGAGGTAGGCGAGGCTCCTGCCCGGCCCCTCGCTGAGCGGGACAAACTTCCCCGGCGTGAAGAGCTTTAATAAAATGCCGAAGAGATAGGTCAGCAGGATACCCAGGAAGAAGGGCGGCATCGCCATCATCACCTGATTGAGGGAAAAGCCGATCTTCCCGAAGGGCTTTTTCTGATAGCGCACCAGGGCCACGCCGAGCGGGACGCTGACCGCGATGACCAGCACCCAGCTCAGAAGCGACAGCACCGCCGTCACGGCGATCTTGCCGCGCAGCACCTCCCGCACGGACATGGAGTAGGTATAGCTTCTGCCCATGTCGCCGGTCACAAAGGAGACGAGCCAGTCAAGATAGCGCGCGGCCACGCTGCGGTCAAGGCCCAGGGACTCCCGCAGCGCCGCCGCCCGCTCCGGCGTGTAGTCGGAGCCGAGCAGCATGGTCGTCGGGTCGCCGGGGATGAGCTCGAAGGCCAGGAAGGCGAAGAGCGTCACCAGCAGCAGCGTGAGGATCAGCACGCCGGTTTTTCGTAAGACGGTGCGCATCAGCTCATTCTGTAGACCGTGGCGAGGTCCATCACATAGAGCGCGGGATAGAAGCGGAAGCCCCCGATATTCGTCTGCATGGCGGCGAAGGAGGACGGATCCTGCAGATAGACGTTCGCGGCCTTCTCAGCGAGGATAGTCTCGCAGCGCTTGAAAAGCTCCATCTGCTCCGCCTCGTCCACGGTGGCCATGGCCTTTGCGTAGGCCTCGTCGTACTCGGCGTCCGAGAAGTTGATAAAGTTCTTGCCGTTCTCGCTCTGGAAGCGCGCGAGGCAGCCGGAGGCGGCGAGGCTGTGGGTGTCCATGCCGACGACGGTGGCCTCGAACTTTCGGCCCTTGTACACCTCGTCATACCAGGCGGCCCACTC
>CAMHOI010000081.1 GCA_946186725.1 uncultured Clostridia bacterium | reverse complement strand
AGACGCCGCGCTCCTCGATGCCGTGGGCGCCCTTCTCCTTGCGGAAGCAGGGGGAGTAGCTGGTCAGGGTGAGGGGGAGCTTGCTCTCGTCTGTGATGGTGTCGATGAATTTGCCGATCATGGAGTGCTCGCTCGTACCGATGAGGTAGAGATCCTCTCCCTCGATCTTGTACATCATGGCGTCCATTTCCTCAAAGCTCATGACGCCGTTGACGACGTTGCTGCGGATCATGAAGGGCGGGATGCAGTAGGTGAAGCCCTTGTCGATCATGAAATCGCGGGCGTAGGCCAGCACGGCGGAGTGCAGGCGGGCGATGTCGCCCATGAGGTAGTAGAAGCCCTCGCCCGAAACGCGGCCGGCGGCCTCCTTGTCGATGCCGTGGAAGCGGGCCATGATGTCGGTGTGGTAGGGAATCTCGAAGTCGGGGGTCTTGGGCTCGCCGAAGCGCTCGATCTCGACGTTCTCGCTGTCGTCCTTGCCCACGGGGACGGAATCGTCGACGATGTTGGGGATCTTCATCATCACGGCGGTCAGCTGCTCGTCGAGCTCGGCCTCCCGCGCCTCGAGCGCCTTGAGCTGGTCGGCCTGCTGCGCGACGAGGGCCTTCTTCTGCTCGGCCTCCTCCCGCTTGCCCTGTCCCATGAGGGCGCCGATCTCCTTGCTGAGCCGGTTGCGGTTGGCGCGCAGGTCGCTGGCGGTGGTGTTGGCGGCGAGCTTCTCCTGATAGAGAGCGATCGCCTCATCGACCAGAGGAAGCTTGGCGTCCTTGAATTTCTTGCGGATGTTCTCCTTGACGAGGTCGGGATTGTCCCGCACGAACTTGATGTCCAGCATAGCGTTCCTTCTCTTTCCTGTTGTTGTCAGATACCGTCATTATAGCCCTTCGCCCGCGGTTTGTCAATCGGGAGCCCTTGTATTTTGGCGGGGGGTATGCTATAATGGCGTATCATACCACGCATTTGCGGGAAAGACAGGGCAAACCGTTATGAAACACACCGACATCCGCGACATTTTCCGCGACCCCGCGCCCTTCCTGGGGCAGACGGTCACCGTCTGCGGCTGGGTCCGCACCGCCCGCGATTCCAAGAACATCGCCTTCATCGAGATCAACGACGGCACCTTCCTGACCAACCTCCAGTTGGTCGTGGACAAGGAGAAGCTGGACGAATCCGTCTACAAGGACGCCATGGCGGTCGGCACCTCTGTGAAGGCCGAGGGCGTGCTGGTCGCCTCCGAGCGTAACGGCTGCGAGGTGGAGCTGACCAAGCTTACGGTGCTGGGTACGTGCGGCGCCGATTATCCCCTGCAGAAGAAGCGGCACTCGCTGGAATTCCTGCGCACCATCCCCCACCTGCGGGTGCGCACCCGCACCTTCGAGGCGGTCTTTGCCGTGCGCGATCAGCTCTCCCACGCCGTGCACAACTACTTCCACAAGCACGGCTACCGCTACGTTCACGCCCCCATCATCACCGGCTCCGACTGCGAGGGCGCGGGCGAGATGTTCCGCGTGACCACCCAGCCCTGGAACGCCGCCGCCGAGAGCGAGGAGGCCTACTACGCCGAGGACTTCTTCGGCAAGAAGGCGGGTCTGACCGTCTCCGCCCAGCTCGAGGGCGAGATGGCCGCGATGGGCCTCGGGCGGATCTACACCTTCGGGCCGACCTTCCGCGCCGAGCATTCCAACACCACCCGTCACGCCGCCGAGTTCTGGCACATCGAGCCGGAGGTCTGCTTCTGCGACATCGACGACATCATCGAGATCGCGGAGGACTTCATCAAGTCCATCATCCGCGACGTGATGGAAAACTGCCCGGAGGAGATGGCCTTCTTCGACCAATGGATGGAAAAGGGCCTGCTCGACAAGCTCACCCACACCGTGGAGAGCGACTTTGCCCGCGTGACCTACACCGAGGCGGTCAAGCTGCTGCGGGAATCGGGGCAGGACTTCAAATTCCCCGTCGAATGGGGCGCCGATCTGCAGACCGAGCACGAGCGGTACATGACCGAGGAGGTCTTCAAGCGGCCCCTCTTCGTGGTGGACTATCCCGCCGAGATCAAGTCTTTTTACATGAAGCAGAACCCCGACGGCAAGACCGTCGCCGCGACCGACCTGCTGGTGCCCGGCATCGGGGAGATCATCGGGTGCAGCGAACGCGAGGCCGACCTGGGCAAGCTGCTCGAGGCCATGAAGAAGCGGGGCATGAGCACCGAATTCTACGAGGAATACCTTGACACCCGCCGCTTCGGCAGCGTGCCGCACAGCGGCTTCGGACTGGGCTTTGACCGGATGATGATGTACCTGACCGGGGTACAGAACATCCGCGACGTCCTCCTCTTCCCCCGCACCGTGGGCAATCTGTAAACCGACGAACGCCGCCCGGTCACCGGGCGGCGTTTTTTGGGAGGATGAGCGATGAGAAAGAGTAAACTCGTGCTGCTGACGGCGGCGGGAGTGGTCGTGATCGTCCTTGTCGCCCCGCTGATCGCCATGATCGCGGGCGCGTCGGGGCGGCCGGCCGAGGACGCCGGGGCAGTCATCCTGCTCGGCTTCCGGCTGGAGGAGGGCGGCCGGCCGGCTCCGATTCTGCTGGACCGCTGCCGGACGGCCGCCGACTACCTTCTGGCGCACCCGCGGGCGATCTGCGTGGCGACGGGCGGCGGGGAGCCGTCCGAGGCCGAAGTCATGCGCGGCGTGCTGATCGACCTGGGGGTGGAAGAGGAGCGCGTCCTTCTGGAGCCGCGCGCCGCCAACACGGGCGAAAACCTCGCCCTCTCCGCCGCTCTGCTGCGAGAGCACGGCGTCACGGGGCCGGTGGTGATCGTGACCAACGGCTTTCACCAGTACCGGGCGGGCTATTTCGCCCGGAAGAACGGGCTGGAGCCGACGCCGCTGTGCTGTGAGAGCGAGGCGGGGACGACCTTCCTCTACGGCTGCCGGGAGATACTCGCCGTCTACAAGGCGTGGGCGCTTCAAAAATAAAAAAGCTTTCGGCGTCTCCGAAAGCCTTTTTTCTTATTCCCGTGCGGGGGACAGGGGGGTCAGCAGTACGCTTTGCACCCTGCGGTCGCCGGCCTGCTCGACCCGCACCGACCAGCCGTCTGCCTCAAACGTGTCCCCCACCTCCGGGATCTTCTTGAGCCGGTCCATGACCCAGCCGCTCACGGAGGTGAAATCGTCCTCCTCGCCGGCGGGGGACAGGCCGAACCGCTCGGCCAGCTCGTCGTAATCGACGACGCCGCTGACGCGAAAGCGCCCGTCGCCCAGATCGACGATCTCCTCCACGACGTCGTCGTGCTCGTCCCAGATCTCGCCGACCAGCTCCTCCAGCACGTCCTCGAAGGTGACCAGTCCCGTCACCCCGCCGTACTCGTCCAGCACGAAGGCGATATGCTCCTGCTCAGCACGCATCTTTGCCATCAGATTCTGAAGCTTCATGTATTCGGTCACGAACATGGGCTTTTGCAGCAGGTCGTCCAGTGACCCTTCCCCGGAGCGGAGGAAGCGAAAGAAATCCTTTTGGTGCAGCACGCCCACAACGTGGTCCAGACTGCCGTCATAGACGGGCAGACGAGAGAATCCGCTGCTCAGGAAAGCATCCGCGATCTCGTCTGCGCCGGTCCCCTGCTCGACGGCGACGACGTCCACGCGGGGCGTAGCGATCTCACCGGCGGTGATGTCGCCGAATTCGACGGCGCTGCGGATGAGCTCACTCTCCTTTTCGTCGATGCCGCCCTCTGCTCGGCCGCCTCCACGAAGGTGAGGATCTCCTCCTCCGTAATGGCGGTCTTCTCCTCGGTGGGGCGGAATGCGCGGGCAACCAGCGTCTTGATCTTGACCAGCAGGAAAACCAGCGGCGTCAGGACGATCTGCGCGGCGCGCAGGAGGGGCGCGGCGAACATAGCGAACCGCTCGGGCTGCTCCTTGGCGATGGACTTGGGACAGACCTCGCCGAAGAGGACGACCAGCGCCGTCATGACCACCGTGGAGAGAGTGACGCCCAGGTTGCCGAACCAACGCACGAACAGCACCGTCGCCAGCGACGTGGAGAGAATATTGACGATATTGTTGCCCACCAGAATGGCGGTCAGCAGGCGGTCGAAGTCGTCGGCCAGTTTGAGGGCACGGGCGGCCCGCCGGTCCCCCTGACCCGCCATGCTCTTCATCCGGATGACGTTCAGGGAGGTAAAGGCGGTCTCCCCCGCGGAGAAAAAGGCACTCATCACCAACAGAATGGCGAGCGCGATGAGGTAGAGTGCGGCACGTAAGCCGCCGTCGTCAGTAGGCAAGGATCATTCCTCCTGTAATTTGAACGATGGGCCATTCTATCATACTTCACGGTCGCCGTCAAGCATGGCGCGGAAGGCGGCCTCGTCGATGACAGGCACGCCGAGGGTCTGCGCCTTGGTCAGCTTGCTGCCGGCCTCCTCGCCCGCCAGGACGTAGGAGGTCTTTTTGGAGACGGAGGAGGCAGCTTTACCTCCCTGCGCCTCGATGAGTTCGGTGGCCTCCTGCCGGGTCAGGGTGGGCAGGGTGCCCGTCAGCACGAAGGTCAGCCCCGTGAAAAGTCCCTTCTCCTTGGGAGCGGCGGAGGTCATATTCAGCCCCAGCTCCTTCAGCTCGGCGATCAGCGCGCGGGACTGCGGCTGGGACAGATACCGGAAGAGGGAGTCTGCCATGATCTCACCGAAGCCCTCCACGGCGATGAAATCCTCCCGGGAGGCGGCGAGAATGGCGTCCATGTCGGGGAAGGCGGCCTCCAGCAGTTTGGCGGCCTTGGCGCCGATCAGGCGGATGCCCAGCCCGAAGATCAGCCGCCACAGCTCCCGCCCTTTGGAGGCCCCGATGGCATCGAGGAGGTTTTGCGCCGACTTTTCTCCCGACCGCTCCAAAGAGGCGACGTCCTCCTTGGTCAGGCGATAGATGTCGGCGGGCGAATGCAGCTTGCCCGCGTCAACAAGCTGCTCGACCAGCGCCTCGCCCAATCCCTCGATGTCCATGGCGTCGCGGGAGGCGAAATGGATGAGGTTGCGAAGCAGCTGGGCGGGGCAGGCGG
>CAMHOI010000080.1 GCA_946186725.1 uncultured Clostridia bacterium | reverse complement strand
TTTTCCATGTCACACCTTCCCGGTCGAGCCGAAGCCGCCCTCGCCGCGCTCGGTGTCGGAGAGGGCGTCGGCCTCCTCATAGACGGCGGGCAGGAATGGGGTCACGACCATCTGGGCAATGCGCTCGCCCGGCTCGACGGTCTGCGGCTGTTGGGAATGGTTATGTAGGGCGACCTTGATCTCGCCGCGGTAGTCGGCGTCGATGACACCGACCTTGTTGGCGGGGGCCAGCCCTTTCTTGCAGGCCAGACCGCTGCGCGCGTAGATCAGCCCCACGAAACCGTGGGGGATCTCTACGGCCAGGCCGGTGGCGAAGAAGGCCGTCTGGCCCGGCTGGAGGGTCACAGGCGCGTCCAGGACGGCGCGCAGGTCGGCGCCCGCCGCCCACTCGGACCCGTAGCTCGGAGCTTCGGCGCGGGGATCGAGCTTTCGGAATCGGATGACGGTTCTGTCCATGGGATCACCTTATCCTTTCGGAAAGTGCTTGTCGAGGAACGCGACCGACTTCTCGCGGTAGGCCTCGCCGTCCACGAGGTAGCTGACGGCGTGACCGGCGCCGGGGACGATGAGCAGATCCTTGTCGGCGGTACAGGCGGCATAATTCTCACGGGTAAAGTCGGTGGGGACGAAATCGTCCGCGCCGCCGTGGATAAAGAAGACGGGAGTGCGGCCGCCGTTGGCCCTGAGGGCCTTGACGGTGTCCCCTTCCCGCAGGTCGCAGCCGGTGCGCCGGCGGAAGATGACGTTGATCAGGTGCATCATGGGGAAGGGCGGCAGATGATACTCCTGGCGCAGGTTGTGGGAAAGCTGGGCCCAGGGCGAAGTGTAGCCGCAGTCGGCAATGGCGCCCTTGACGTTGTCGGGCAGATCGAGCCCGAGCGACATCAGCACGGTGGCGCAGCCCATCGAAACGCCGCCCAGCAGGACGGGCTCCTGTTCGCCGAAGCGCTCGCGAATGAAGCCCAGCCAGGAGAGCACATCCTGTCTCTCCTTGAGCCCGAAGGTGATGGTGTCCCCTTCGCTTTGGCCGCAGGCGCGCTCGTCGATGATGACGAGATTGAAGCCGAGATCGTGATAAAAGCTCATCGAGCAGCTGAAATCGAGGCAGCCCCGGGAGCGGTAGCCGTGGCAGAGCAGCGCGGTGCCGCGCGCGTTCTCGCACAAAACGATGCTCGCGCACAGCTTGAGCCCGTCGAAAGAGGTGATCTCCACCCGCTCGTCGGTGTGGGCGTCCAACCATTCCATGCCGGAACGGATCTGATCCAGATAGACCGTCCAGGGCGCGCCGAGCATATTGATGTCCAGCTGCTTTTCGGGCGCGCGCAGGAACGCGATGCCGTAGAAACGCCGCAGGATGAGCGCGAGCGCCACGCAGAGCAAGATCAGCACGGCAAGCGGGATCCCGATCCCAAGTACGTATTCCATCACAACGCCTCCCCCGGTCTGTATCTCTTTTTATATTGTACCCGACAAGGGGCGTCAAGTCAAGCGCCGGGCGCGCCGACCACCGTCAGCGAGACCTTTTGGGCGCCCGCGTCAGGCGGCACGGTGCAGGCGGACAGCGCGAAAGTCAGCAGAAGAGCGAGCAGTAAGGTCCTTTTCATGTCGTTTCCTCCTTTTCGGATCGTCACGCTACGGTTAGCGTTCGCCTTTCGGCGGGGAATATGCAAAAACGCTTGCAAGAAGGGTGCGTTTGCATTATAGTTATAGTATCCATATGCAAGGAGGGGGCGCAGCCATGTTTCGCATCCTGATCGCGGACCGCTGTACGGTGGTGGAAAAGGAGGACGTCGATTTATCCCCCATCCTGTCGCTGGGAGAGGCGACGGTCTGCGACCTCTTGACCCCCGCCGAGCTGCGCGCAAGGGCCGAAAGCGCCGACGCGCTCATCTGCAACAAGGCGGTCGTCGACCGCGCCCTGATCGAGGCCTGTCCCCGGCTGAAATATGTCGGTCTCTTCGCCACGGGGTACAATAACGTCGACCTGGCCGCCGCCGACGAGCGGGGCGTCACGGTCTGCAACGTGCCCGGCTATTCCACCCATTCGGTGGCGCAGCAGGTGTTCGCCTTCCTGCTGGCGTGGGCGACGAGCCTGCCCGCGTACGACCGCACCGTCCACTCGGGCGAATGGTGCCGCAGCGCCGCCTTTACCTACCTGACCCAGCCCATGACCGAGATTCGGGGCAAAACCCTGGGCGTCTTCGGCTACGGTGCCATCGGCAGAACCGTGGCCAAGCTGGGTGACGCCTTCGGCATGAGGATCCTCGTCCACACCCGGACGGCGCCCAAGGACTGCCCCTATGAATTGGTCGGCAGAGAGGAGCTCTTCCGCCGCAGCGACGTGCTGACCCTCCACTGCCCGCTCAACGAGGGGACGAGGGATCTCGTCAACCGCGGCACGCTGTCGCTGATGAAGCCGACCGCCCTGCTCATCAACACCTCGCGCGGCGGCGTGGTGGTGGAGGAGGATCTGCGCGACGCGCTCGAGCGGGGCGTCATCGCGGGCGCGGGGATCGACGTGGTGCGCGAGGAGCCCATGCGGGAGGACAATCCCCTGCTGGGCGCGCCCCACTGTCTCTTCACCCCGCACACCGCCTGGGCGACCATCGAGGCGCGCCGCCGTCTGGTGACCATGGTGGCGGAGAATCTGGCGGCGTTTCAGGAGGGCAGGCCCGTCCACGTCGTCAACCATCCGAGGTAAGCGATATGGCCTATGAATTCCAAGAGGGCGAGCTGCGCCGCCTGCAGCTGAAAACGCTTGAGATGCTGGTCTTTTTCCGCGATTATTGCGAGGAGAAGGGCCTGACCTTCATGCTCTGCGGCGGGTGCTGCATCGGCGCACTGCGGGAGGGCGGCTTCCTGCCCTGGGACGACGACGCCGACGTCTTCATGCCCCGCGAGGACTACGAGCGCCTGGCGCGGGAGTGGGAAGGGCACGAGAGGTACGCCCTCCTTCACCCCGGCGAGGGGGGCTCCTACGGCAACGCCTTCACCACCCTGGTGGACACCGAGACCACCTGCCTGCGGGAGCAGACCAAGGACCGCGCCATGCCCCACGGGATCGCGCTGGACATCTTCCCGCTGGACGGCTGTCCGACGGGATGGCGGCGGCTCAGGCAGAAGTGGAACGCTATGCTCTTCTCCCTCTTCGTGACCGAGGTCGTCCCCCGAAAGCACGGGCGGCTGATCGCGCTGGGCAGCCGGACGCTGCTGGGGCTCGTCCGCTCGCCCGCGCGGCGTCAGCGCGTCTGGCGGCGGGCGGAACGACGCATGAGCCGCTTCCCGATCGCCGGATGCGAGAGGATCACCGAGCTGTGCGCCGGGCCGCATTATATGCAAAAGGAGTACCCCTCGTCGGCCTTCGCCGGGGTGGTCTGGCGGGATTTTGAGGGCGAAAGAATGCCTCTGCCGGCCGGGTATGACGACTACCTGACCCTCGCCTTCGGGGACTATATGACCCCGCCCCCGCCCGGGAAGCGGATCCCCGAGCACGACATCGTTTTCCTCGATCTGGAAAGAGGCGAAAAGGGCTGATTTTTCCCTTGCCTTTGCTGCGGTAAAGTGCTATAATACATACATTCTATTTTTCGGAAAAGCGCAGGTGTGACCCATGAACGCCATCGTCATCCCGAAGGGCTACCGCCCCCATCTGGACAGCTACGACACCCAGAAGGCCATCGGCTTCATCAAGGAGGCCTTTCAGGACGAGTTCGCCAACATCCTCAAGCTGAAAAGGGTGTCGGCGCCCCTCTTCGTGTCGGGCGGCTCCGGCCTCAACGACGACCTGAACGGCGTCGAGCGCCCCGTCGCCTTCGACATCCCCGCCGTCGGGGAGGAGGCGCAGGTGGTACACTCCCTCGCCAAGTGGAAGCGGCTCGCGCTCAAGCGGTATCACTTTGAGATGCACGCGGGGCTGTACACCGACATGAACGCCATCCGCCGGGACGAGGAGCTGGACAACATCCACTCGGTTTACGTCGATCAGTGGGACTGGGAGAAGATCATCACCCGGGAGGACCGCACCCTCGACTACCTCAAGCAGACGGTGCGCCAGATCGTCAACGTCATCTGCGACGTCAACAATCGCCTGCGGACGAAGTGGCCCCAGCTGCCCGTCAACCTCTCGCGCGAGGTCGCCTTCGTGACCTCCCAGGAGCTGGAGGACCGCTGGCCCGGCCTGACGCCGAAGGAGCGGGAGGACGCCTTCCTGCGGGAGCACCCGACCGCCTTCATCATGCAGATCGGCGGCGCGCTCCGCTCGGGGCAGAAGCACGACGGCCGCGCGCCCGACTACGACGACTGGGCGCTCAACGGGGACATCCTCTTCTGGAACGACGTGCTGGGGCGCGCCTTTGAGGTGTCCAGCATGGGCATCCGCGTGGACGAGGAGAGTCTGACACGGCAGTTGGCGCTCGCCGGGTGCGAGGAGCGCAAGACGCTCCCCTTCCACAAAATGCTGCTGGAGGGCGAGCTGCCGCTGACCATCGGGGGCGGCATCGGCCAGTCGCGGCTGTGCATGCTGCTGCTGGGCTGCGCCCACATCGGCGAGGTGCAGTGCAGCATCTGGGACGAGGCCACCCTCGCCGCCTGCGAAAAAGCGGGCGTGCCGCTGCTGTAAAACGAAGAAAAAACACCGGCTGAGGTTTCCTCAGCCGGTGTTTTTTCTTTACGTCAGTCCCGGAAGATCGTGCGCGATTGGTAGGTGATCAACAGCCAGCCCAGCGAAAAAGGGATCAAATACAAATTAAGGCGCCACAGAACGTCATACACCACCTGCGGGAGGAAGGTCGCGCCCAAATACCCGACGAAGCCAACCGCCGCCACAAAGCCAAGCAACAGCAACAGCGATTTGCCAAATACCGACCAATCTGTGAAGGTGCGAGCAAAATTGAAAACCCAAATAAACAAGATTGATACATTCACGATAGGGATAAAAACCAGGATCTTCTGCACCTTGAGCGGCACTCGTTTCATCGAACTCAGTCCTCGGTGATGAGCGCCTTGCCGCCCATGTAGGGGCGCAGGGCCTCGGGGATGCGGACGGAATACTTCTCACCGTCGAACTG
>CAMHOI010000079.1 GCA_946186725.1 uncultured Clostridia bacterium | reverse complement strand
CGAGCTCATTGAGAGCGTGCTGATGCAGTATCATTACGGCTTGTCGCTGTGCGTCTCCACCCAGGTCGGCTGCCGCATGGGCTGTTCCTTCTGCGCCTCCACCGTCGACGGGTTGACCCGCTCCCTGACCGCCTCCGAGATCCTGGCGCAGATCCAGACCGCCTCGCGCGACAGAGGTATGCGCGTCTCCCACGTGGTGCTCATGGGCATGGGCGAGCCCTTCGACAATTTCGACGCCGTCGTCCGTTTCCTGGAGCTGGTCGGCGCTCCCGAGGGGCTGAACATCGGCGCGCGGCACATCTCGCTGTCTACCTGCGGACGGGTGGACGGCATCCGCCGCTTTCAGGAGCTGGGTTCCCAGGTGACCCTTTCCGTCTCCCTCCACGCGCCCAACGACGCCATCCGCACCCGCATCATGCCCATCAACAAGAAATACGGCGTCGACGAGCTGCTCGGCGCATGCCGCGACTACATTGCCGCCACCGGCCGCCGCATCTCCTTCGAGTACGCCATGATACGCGATGTCAACGACTCCGACGCCTGCGCCGAGGAGCTGGCCGCCAAACTCCAAGGGATGCTCTGCCACGTCAATCTTATCCCCGCCAACGAGATCCGGGAGAACGATTATCGCCGCAGTCAGGCCTCCCGCCTCAAGCGGTTTGAGCACCTTCTCGAGCAGAAGGGGCTGACCGTCACCGTGCGGCGCACCCTGGGGGCCGACATCGCCGCCTCCTGCGGCCAGCTTCGCCAGCGGCATAAATGGTGACAATACTGTAACTTTATTTTTTGACCGATGTGTGCTATCATGGTCAGGCAGTAGGGAGGGTTTTACCGTGAGGATCGTCAGCAAGACCGACGTCGGGCTTGCCCGCCGTACCAATCAGGACGCCTACGCCACCGGCGAATTGCCCGGCGGCGTGGCTTGGGCCGTTGTGTGCGACGGCATGGGAGGCGTCGGGGGCGGCAACGTCGCCAGCGCCCTCGCCGTCAAGACCATTTCGGAGCAGATCTCCTCCTCCTACCGGGAGGGGATGTCCTCCAATTCGGTCCGCACCCTGCTGGAGTCGGCCATCACCGCCGCCAATATGGCTGTCTTCGACAAATCGCAGCAGGAGACAGACCTGGCAGGCATGGGTACCACCGTCGTCGTGTGCGTCATCCTGGACGGCAAAGCGCACATTTCCCACGTGGGCGATTCGCGCGCCTACGTTTTCTCCCCCCTGCGGATCCGGCAGATCACGCGGGATCATTCCTACGTTCAGCGCCTCATTGAGGACGGCAAGCTGACCGAGGAGGAAGCCCGCACCTATCCCCATCGCAACATCATTACCCGCGCCCTGGGCGTGGAGGAGCGGCTTCTCGTCGATTACAACGAGGTCACCCTCGCACCCGAGGACGCCATCCGGATCTGCACCGACGGCCTGAGCGGCAGTGTGGAAGAGGGCGAGATGCTGGAAGTCATCCGGCAGTCCAACGTTTACGAATGTCCCGACCGGCTTGTCCGACTCGCCAACGAAAAGGGCGGGGCCGACAACGTCACGGTCGTTATTCTGTCCCTGTAGAAAGGAGTGAAGCACGATGGATAAGTTTATCGGCAAGCGGCTGGACGCGCGTTACGAGATCCGTGAGATCATCGGCGTGGGCGGCATGGCCGTGGTCTACAAGGCCTACGACTGTATTGAGGACCGCGTCGTCGCCATCAAGATTCTCAAGGAAGAGTTCGTGCGAAACAGCGAATTCCTCAACCGCTTCCGCAACGAGTCCAAGGCCATCGCCGTGCTTTCCCATCCCAACATCGTCAAGGTCATGGACGTCTCCTTCGGCGACAATTTCCAGTACATCGTCATGGAATACATCGACGGCATCACCCTCAAGGAGTACATCGAGCGCACCGGCGCCATGCCGTGGAAGAACGCCCTCTCCTTCACCACCCAGACCCTTCACGCTCTCCAGCACGCCCACGACCGCGGCATCATCCACCGCGACGTCAAGCCGCAGAACATCATGCTCCTGCGTGACGGCACCATTAAGGTCACCGATTTCGGGATCGCCCGTTTCGCGCGCAGCGAGCAGAAGACCCTCACCGACAAGGCCATCGGCAGCGTTCACTACATCAGTCCCGAGCAGGCCCGCGGCGACGCCATCGACGAGAAGGCCGACCTCTACTCCGTGGGCGTCATGCTCTATGAGATGCTCACCGGCAAGCTTCCCTTCGACGGAGAAAGCGCCGTTGCCGTCGCCCTCATGCATATGCAGAACGAGGTGCGCCCGCCTCGCGAGATCGTCCCCTCCATCCCCGTCGGGCTGGAGCAGATCGTGCTGCGCGCCATGCAGAAGAATCCTTCCCGCCGCTACCATTCCGACGCCGAGATGCTGCGCGATCTCGAGCAGGTCAAGCGGGATCCCGCTACCACCTTCCGCTATGACGAGACGGGCTATTCCGTCGACCAAAGCCCCACCAAGTACATCGGTTACGTCGGCAACGCCGCCCGCGCCGAGCAGGCGGCAGACCAGCCCGCCAAGCCCGAGCCGGAGAAGCCCCATTCCTACGAGGTCATCGGCAAAAGCAGCGAGGACACCGAGCGCAAGTCAAGTCTGCTGCCCGTGCTGGCCGCCGTGGCCGCCGTCATGCTGGTCGCTCTGCTCGTCTTCGGCGGATGGTTTCTGACCTCCTATTTTGACACCGGCGACGGCAACAAGAGCGTCAAGTGCCCCAACCTGATCGGTGAGGATTATGAGGAGGCCGTCAAGAAGAACACCTCCATCCAGATCGTCATCAGCGAGTGGCGCCGCTCCGAGGATTATGCCTACGGGCAGATCCTGGAGCAGGACATCCAGGAGGGCAAGTACCTCAAGGTCGACGACGAGCACAACGTCGTCACCGTCGTCGTCAGCAGCGGCAAGGAGGTCATCCTTATGCCCGACCTGCTGGGCTATACACTGGACGATGCCAAGGCCAAGCTGAAGGAAAAGCAGTACGAAAAGGTCTATAAGGAAGAGAACCTGAAGGTCACCCAGGAGTATCACAACGCCATCGCCGCGGGCCAGATCATCCGCACCGAACCGGCCGGCAACGCCGAACTTAACCCCGGCATGACCATCACCCTGGTGGTCAGTCAGGGGCCCGAGCCCAACATGGTCACCATGCCCAATATCGTCGGCAAGAGCCAGTCCGCCGCCGAGAAGTTGATTGAGAAGGCGGGCTTGCGCGTTCAGGCCGTCGAGGTGGACAGCACGGTCGCCAAGGGGATCGTCCTGACCGCCCGCTGCAACGGCGCCTCCGTCAAGGAGGGCGACAAGCTGGTCTACGGCTCCACGGTGGAGATCACCGTCAGCAACGGCGTGCCGCCGCGCTACACCGTCTCTTTTGAGGTCAAGCACCCCACCGACTACCCTGAGGAGTTCCACGCTCTGCGTGCCGTTTTCAAGGACAAGGAGAAATCCTTTGACAAGAAGGCGGAAGCTTACCAATTCTCCTTCGAGGTCACCGACACCGCCGGTACCATCAAGGTCTACGTCAACGACGACGAGTATGAGACGTGGTCCTTTACCGTCAAGGACGGCAGCGTCTCGGTCAACCGCGTCTCCCACGTGACCTTCGACACCGGCGATCCCGAATGAGCGTCCGCAGGGGAAGGATCGTCCGGGCGCTGTCCGGCTTCTACACCGTCGACTGCGACGGCGAGCGGATCGAGTGCCGTGCCCGCGGCGTGCTGCGGGAGCGCGGCCTGACTCCCCTTGTGGGCGACGAGGTCACCGTCATACAGGCCGAGGGGCTTTCCGCCGTGGAGGAGATCCTCCCGCGGCGCAACGCTCTGCTCCGTCCCCCGGTGGCCAATCTGGACCGTCTTTATCTGCTGTCGGCCTTCTCCAACCCGGCGCCCGCGCCCCTGCTGCTGGATATGCAGACCGCCGTCTGCGAGCGGGCGGGCGTCACCCCGGTTCTGGTATTCAACAAGTGTGACGAAGGGGACTTTTCCGCCATCGTCGCCGCCTACCGCACCACCGGGTACGAGATCCACGTCATCTCCTGCAAGACGGGGGAGGGGATCGACGCCCTTCGCGCCGGCATCCCTGAGGGGATCTGCGCCTTTACCGGCAATTCCGGCGTGGGCAAGTCCACCCTTCTCAACCTTCTGATGCCCGGTCTGGCCCTCCCCACCGGGGAGGTCAGCCGCAAGCTCGGCCGCGGCCGGCACACGACCCGTCACGTCGAGCTTTACGATATGGGTGAGGGTCGGCTGCTGGCGGACACGCCCGGCTTCTCCTCCCTCTCCTGCGACCCCGTACCCAAGGAGGAGGTCGCCGCCCTCTTTCCCGAGTTTCGGGCACATCTGAGCGCATGCCGTTTCACCACCTGCACCCACACCTGCGAGCCGGGCTGCGGCGTTCTCGCCGCGCTGGACGCGGGGTGCGTCGCACCCTCCCGGCACGCCTCTTACGTCGAGCTGTACCGGCAGGCGGCCGCCGCCCGCCCCTGGGACAAACGAAAATAAGGGACGGTTCCGCCGTCCCTTTCTTATGCTTTTGAAGGAGTTGATCTTGTGAAACGACTGCTTTCCCTTCTGCTGTGCGTCCTGCTGATCGCCGCGCTCGCCGCCTGCACTCCCGGCGGATCCACCGCCGTCTCCGGGGCCGCCTCCTCCGCCGTCGTCAGCGAGACGCCCGCGCCCTTCACTTTCCGGCGCAAGGTCTGCAGTTCCTTTCTGGAAAAGACCTTCGGCAAGAAGATGGTCGACGCGTGGTACGCCCTCGTCGATGCCGTTTACGAGGGAAAAACGGAATTTGCCTGCCCCGACGACGAGACCTGCCGCTGGGTCGTCGGACAGTTCGCTACCCGTTGCCATCCCGCCATTGAAGGGATGCTCACCACTCCGATGAGCGACCCCGACCACCCCGTCAAGAACGGCATGGGCCGTTTCTCCTACACCGTCACCGACGAGGAGCGCGTCGCGCGCCTGACCGAATTCGAGGCCACCGTCGAGAAGCATCTCAACGCCGCCATGACCTCCGACATGACCGACTTTGAGAAGGCGCTCTGCCTCTACCGCTATTACGCCGAGAACTTCGTTTACGACTACGATT
>CAMHOI010000078.1 GCA_946186725.1 uncultured Clostridia bacterium | reverse complement strand
GATGCGGCCGCCCAGGAGGACGACCAGCTCCTCTTTCATCTCGCTCTCATAACGGGAAAACTTATCTTCGTTGGGCAGGTGGATGGTCATGCCCAACGCTCTGCCGCGCGGGATGATGGTGATCTGATGCACATCGTCCTGGGTGGGCAGGAAGTAAGTGGTGACAGCGTGGCCCGCCTCGTGATAGGCGGTCTTCATCTTGTCCTTGTCCTGAATGACCCAACTCTTCTTCTCGCTGCCGGCGATGACCTTGATGGTGGCCTCCTCGATGTTCTCCTCGACGATGGCCTTGCGCCCCTGGCGGGTGGCAAGCAGAGCCGCCTCGTTGAGCAGGTTCTCCAGGTCGGCGCCGGTGAAGCCGGAGGTGGAGCGGGCGATGGTCTTCAGATCGACGTCGGGAGCGAGGGGCTTGCCTCTGGCGTGGACCCTGAGGATGGCTTCGCGGCCCTTGACGTCGGGATAGTTGACGGTGATCTGGCGATCAAAGCGGCCGGGACGCAGCAGCGCACTGTCCAGGATGTCGGGGCGGTTGGTGGCGGCGATGATGATGACGCCCTCGTTGGCGCCGAAGCCGTCCATCTCGACCAGGAGCTGGTTGAGCGTCTGCTCTCTCTCGTCGTGGCCGCCGCCCAGGCCGGCGCCGCGCTGACGGCCGACGGCGTCGATCTCGTCGATAAAGACGATGGCGGGGGCTTGGCTCTTGGCCTGCTCGAAGAGGTCGCGCACGCGGGAGGCGCCCACGCCCACGAACATTTCCACAAAATCGGAGCCGGAGATGGAAAAGAAGGGCACGCCCGCCTCCCCCGCGACGGCACGGGCCAGCAGGGTCTTACCCGTTCCCGGAGGGCCGACAAGCAGGACGCCCTTGGGGATGCGCGCGCCCATGTCGTTGAACTTCTTGGGATTCTTGAGGAACTCGACGATCTCCTCCAGCTCGGCCTTCTCCTCGTCTGCGCCGGCGACGTCGGCGAAGGTGGTCTTGCGCTTGTCGGGGGAGGCCTTCTTGGCCTTGATCTTGCCGAAGGAAAGGGTGCGGTCATCCCCCATCATACGGCCCATGCGGCGGGACATGAAGATCCAGCCGACGATGACCAGCGCGAAGAGAATGAACATGGGCAGCAGATCGGCCAGCCAGGAAGAGGTCCTGTTGTATTTATAATCGTAGGTCAGCTTCTCGTCGCCGTCGGCGTTCAAGCTGTGCTCGCGCACGTCCTCGTGGATATCCTCCCAAAGGATGGAGGCGCTGGGCGCGGAATAGGAATAGGTCTTGTCCGCCTCCTTACGCAGGACGTAGCGCAGAGTGCCGGTCCCGAAATCCAGCTCGAAGGATTGGATCTCGTCGTTATGGAAATACTCCACGATCTGGGAGTACAGCGTCTTGTCCTGGGTCTGGATGTTGCTCATCAGCGCCCACATGCCGATCAGCAGCACCAGGGGGATGCCGACCAGGAGCAGGATGCGTTTGACGTTCTTATTCAAGGGTGATTCCTCCTATCATTCCCCGCTGTACACATAGGGGTAGGGTACGCCCAAATAGGGCAGATTGCGATACTTTTCATCAAAGTCGAGCCCATAGCCGATCACGAACTCATCCCCGATCTCGCTGCCGACGAAGTCGGCGCGGATGTCGGCGGTGCGGCGGGAGGGCTTGTCAAGCAAAGTACAGATGCGCACGCTCTTGGCGCCGCGCGTTGCAAGCAGAGAACGGACGTAGAAGAGGGTGTTGCCCGAGTCGAGAATGTCCTCGACCAAAAGGACGTCAAAGCCGGTCAGGTCGATGTCCAGATCCTTGAGAATGCGGACGTTTCCGCTGGACTTGGTGCCCGCGCCGTAGGAGGACACCGCCATAAAGTCGATGCGGCACTTGAGATCAATGTGGCGCATGAGATCGCTCATGAAGACCACGCATCCCTTGAGGATGCCGATAAGAAGCAGATTCTTGTTTCGATAGGCCTCCGTGATCTCGGAGCCCAGACGGGAGACGATCTGTTCTAATTCTTCCTCGGTGAAGAGGACTTTTTTCACGTCTTGTTCAAGCATATTTTTTCCTCCGCTTTGATGATGAGAAAGCGCGACGTGGCGGCGCCCGGCGCGGCACGCTCGGCAACGCCGACGCCGATGAGAGCGAGCACGCCCTCTCCGTCGGCGGCCACGGGCCAAAGGTCCCGTTTTTCCGGAGGGAGGCCGTATTCGTTCATCCAGCGGCGCAGGGGCTTGTCCGCCCGCTTGGGCAGGCGGAGGCGGTCACCCGGCCGCCGGGGACGAAGGATGGCTTCGCCGCTTATTCTATCACGGTCAAGGACCGAGATTGTCAACGAATTGTGAACGGACGGTAGGATTTCCGTTTCAAAAACGGTCAACAGGAAATCGGACGTCCGGTATTCGCCGGGAACGAGAGGAAATTCGTAGGGCTCCCCCGCTCTCTCGGGCGGAATAAGACGGAAGGTGTCGTCCCAGATGGCCTGCCAACCGCCGTCAAGCTGGAGACGGCCGTCGGCGCTCAGGCCGCGGAGCAGATCGTTGGTGTGTGCCGCATCGGGCCAAAGCCCGGTGCTCTCCTCCAAAAAGCGGCCCAAAGCGCGGGCGAGAACGGGCGACTCGGCCCGGCGCAGAGGAGGAAGCAGGAGGCGGTCGCCCTGACGGGCGCGTGAGAGAAGATCGTCGGTCATCCGGTCCAGCATAGCGTCAAGCTCGGTCAGCTGATCACACATGCGTCCGACGGCCTGCTCGCAGCCGGGAAAGGCCGCCTTGAGCGGAGGCAGGACGTTGTGCCGCAGATAATTGCGGGTATAGGCGTCCGACGCATTGGAGGAATCGTCACGCCAGGATAAGCCGTTGGCGCGGCAATAGTCTTCGGTCTGTTCGCGGGTGCAGAGGAGCAGAGGCCGCAGGTAGCCCTCCCGCTTGGGCGGGATGCCGCACAGTCCTTTGACCCCGGTGCCGCGGGCAAGACGGAAGAGAACGGTCTCCGCCTGATCGTTCTGATCGGAGAGGGTGTGGGCGGTGGCGACCCGCCGTCCCTGCGCGATCTGCTCCTCAAAGGCGGCGTAGCGCAGGCGGCGTGCACAGAACTCCTCGCTCTCGCCGGGCAGGCGCTCCTCGCGCACGTGAACGTCGCACACGGTAAGCGGGACGTTCAGCGCGGCGCACAGGTCGCGCACAAAGTCGGCGTCGGCGTCCGATTCTTCCCCGCGGAGGTGATGGTTGACGTGGACGGCGGAAAGCGTCAGCCCTTGGCCGGGCGCGACGGCATGCATCGCGTACAAAAGGGCGACGGAATCACATCCGCCCGATACGGCCACGCAGATCGCGTCGCCCGGCCGCCAGAGATCCCAGCGGGCGTTGGCTCGCAGCAGATCAGCGATCATTCTTCTCCACCGAAGTAAAGCGGGTGAACTGACCGTCCCAGTAAAGGTCGACGTCGCCCACCTCGCCGTGGCGGTTCTTGGCCACGATACAGGTGGCCTCATGCTCGTCGGCGACCTGCTCGGGAGAGCCGCCCTTATAATAGCTCTCTCTGTGGAGGAAGAGGACGATGTCGGCATCCTGCTCGATGGAGCCGGAGTCGCGCAGACTGGACAGCGAGGGACGGTTGGACTCCTTCTCGACGGTGCCGGCGCGGCGCAGCTGGGAGCAGACGATGACGGGGATGTTGAGCTCCTTGGCCATCAGCTTGAGGGAGCGAGTGATCTTGGTAACCTCCTGGACGCGGTTGTCGCCTTTGACCTGGGCGTCGTGGGGCAGCTCCATCAGGCCGAGGTAATCGACGATGACCAGATCGACGCCGCCCAGACGGCGGACCTTGGACTTCATGTCGGGGACGGTGATGCCGGTGCTCTCATCCACATAGAGGTTGGCCTTGGAGAGAACCTCGGTGGCCTGGATAAGACGAGTCCACTCGTCGGCGACCAGACGGCCGGTGCGAAGCTGCTCGCTCTTGATGCAGGCCTCGGAGGAAAGAAGGCGCTGCGCGACCTGATCCCGGCTCATCTCCAGGGAGAAGAAGCAAACGCGCTTGCCCTCCTTGACGGCGACGTTGCGCGCAATGTTGAGCACAAAGCTGGTCTTGCCCATGCCGGGACGGGCGCCCACGATGATGAGGTCGGACTTGTTCAGCCCGGTCATCATGCGGTCGAGCCGGTTGATCCCGGTGGGGATGCCGACGTAGTCGGCGCGGGTATCGGGATTGGAAAGCTGCTCGAGGCGGAAAATGGTCTCCCCCATCAGGACGTCGCGGATGTGCTTGAGCCCGGTGACGTCACGTCCCTGCCGAATGTCGTAGATCTGCTGCTCGGCAAAGTTGATGAGGTTGCTCACATCGGAGGCGCCTTCTTCGACGTTCTTGATGATATTGCGGCCCGCGGCGAGCAGAGAGCGGGCAAAGTAGCGATCCCGCACGATGGCGGCGTAGGCGGCGACGTTGGCGGCGCTGGGCACCAGCTCCACGAGCTGCATGAGATAGGCCTTGCCGCCCGCGTCGTCGTAAACGCCCCGCTTCTTGAGGGTCTCGAGGACGGTGACGACGTCGATACGCTGGTTTTTGAGCGCCATGTCGGTCATGACGCGATAGATCTCCTGATGCTGGGGGAGATAGAAATAGTCGGACGTGCGGATGATCTCGTTGACGACGTGGATGGCGTCGGGGTCGACGAGGACGGCGCCGAGCACTGACTGCTCGGCCTCGGCGCTGAAGGGCACCGCGCCGGCGAAAGCGTCAAAAGAAAGGGAATCGGCCATTTGAATCTTCCTCTCTGTCAAAGAGTGGGGGTCATTCCTGCTCGACCACCAGGGTCATGGCGGCGGCGATGCCGGTGTAAAGCTTGATGGAAACGGGGTACTCGCCCAGGGACTTGACGTCCTTCATGACGATCTTGCGGCGGTCGATCTCCACGCCGTAGGCGGCCCGGATGGCCTCGCCGACCTCCTTGGCGGTGACGGTGCCGAAGATCTTGCCGCTGGCGCCGGCCTTGACCTTGAGCAAGAGGCGGCCGCCGTCCAGCGTTTTGGCGGTCGATTCGGCCGCGGCCTTTTCCTCCGCGAGGCGGTGGGCCTTAGACTCCTCGCGGTTGCGCAGTTCCGTCATGGCCTG
>CAMHOI010000077.1 GCA_946186725.1 uncultured Clostridia bacterium | reverse complement strand
CGGCGAAGGCGATCATCTTCCGCAGGGGGTACTTGGAGCGGCCGGCGGCGCGCTCGCTGCGCTCGTAGTAGACCACGTCGCTCTTGTAGCCGATGTCGGGCACGATCCCGCGCAGGAAGAGGTTGCTCTCCCCGTATTCGGCCAGCGCCTGAAGCGCCCGCTTGCTCATCAGGCGGTAGTCGGCGTGATCGTAGACCACGTCGGCGCCCATGCCCCGCATGAAGCGGTAGAAGCCGCGGGCGGTGGCGCGCTTGAAGAAGGTGTCCTTCCGGCGGGCGCGGCGCACGCCGTAGACCACGTCGCAGCCCTCGGCGAACTTTTGCAGAAACTCGTTGAGAACCTCCACGTCGTCCTGCAGATCGGCGTCCATGGAGACGGTGCAGTCGGCGTAGGGCAGGGCGGTCATCAGCCCGGCGTAGAGGGCGTTCTGATGCCCGCGGTTGTGCGCCAGCTTGACGGCGCAGACGTCACTGCGCTCGGTAAAGGCCTGCTCCAGCAGGGCCCAGGTGCCGTCCTTGCTTCCGTCGTCGACGAAGAGCACGCGGCTGTCCTCGTGACAGAGCCCGGCCGCCTTGAGGCGGTCCAGCTTGCCGGTGACGGCGGGCAGGGTGAGGGGGAGGACCTCCTCCTCGTTGTAGCAGGGGATGACCAGGTAAAGGACGGGCGCTTCGTTCATCGCTTGTTCGCTCCTTTCCGATCGACGGGAGAGAGACAGTCGCCGAAGACGTCTCTCTCGGCCTCATCCTGGGCCGCCCAGGCGGCCTCCAGCGTCTCGCGCTCAAGGTCGGGGGTCGGCTCGGCGGGCTTTCGCCTGCGCAGCAGAAAGACGAGGACCAGATAGCCCGCCGTCAGAAGCATGCCGCCGATCCCGACGGCGATGCCGGCCACGAGGCCGGGCGTGTGATACGAAAAGCGGACGGTGTGCTTGCCCTCGGGCACGCGCACGGCCATGAAGCCGACGTTGGCGCGCACGATCTCGACTTCCTCTCCGTCGACGGTGGCGGTCCAGCCGTCGTCAAAGGGCACCGAGTAGAAGACCAGGTTTTCCTTGCTCAGCTCGACCTCGGAGGTGAAGCCGCGCTTGTCGATGACGAGGGGGGAACTGACGACGTTCTTCTGCAGGGCTTTGCAGTCCTCCACGTAGGAGGTGCGGGAGAAACCGCTCCCGCCGTACAGCTCGCTGCCCTCCACGACCTGCATGAGGTCGCCGTAGGTCTCGACGTCCTCCGCGGAGAGGATGACGGCCTTGAGCATGACGGCGGAATGATAGGAGCCGTACTCACTTTCGACGGTCTCGCGGGAGATGCAGGCGTCGTAGGTGAAGCCGTAGGGAACGAAGCACTCGTTCTCATAAACGTCGAAGCCGTTCTCGTTCTTCAGGAAACGGAAGCCCGGCATGGTGGCGTCAGCTTCTCCGTCCGCCCGGAAGCTCTCGCCGCTGCCCGTGTAATCCAGCAGGTAGCGCACGCTCAGCAGGCCGCGGATCGGATAGGCGTCCGCCTTGGGGCGGGAGGCGACCCCGCGGTCGACGCCGACGTATTTATAGTAATCGAACACCGAGACGGGCACGATGGAGTGGAAGGCCTGAATGGAGGGGTAGCCCAGATACATGGCGGTGTTGTCCATTCCGTCGTAGACGTCGATGCGCTCGCCGTCCTCGATGTCCAGCGTTACCGTCCCGCGCAGCATGTGATTGACCAGGTAGTCGGTGGAGTCGGAGTGGGTCTTGCCCCAGCCGATGTGGACGGCGGAGTAGACCAGCGACACCACGCACACCGCGCACACCATCCCCCGCCAGAAGACGGGCTCCTGCGTGCGGATGCGGCGGATGCGGTCCCCCTTGGTCTGCTCGGGCCGGCGCTTGCGCCAGCCGCCGCGCGCGATCAGCAGCACCAGGAAGATGAGCAGACTGCCCAGCGCGATGGCGCACTCCACCCAGAAGCGGGCGGTGTAGAAGGTGCCGCCTTCGGCGTTGGCGTCCTTATAGAGCCCGAACCGGGAAAAGCCGCCCTCGATGGTGTGCAGGGAGGGCATCAGCCCCACCAGCAGGGTGATGACCAGCGTGATGCCGAAGGACCAGCGGAAGGCGGAGATCCAGTTGATCTCGGGGTCCTCCAGCGCCTGCACCGTCATCAGACACATGATGAGGATGGGCATATAGTACCATCGGGCGTAGTAGGAGTAGTTGAAGGCGTAGAAGGCGCTGTTGAGGAAGGGAACAAGCGCCATAACGGCGCACACGGTGAACAGCCGCTTCTGCCAGGTGCCCTTTTTGACCTGCAGCCAGGCGATGACGCCCGTCATGCTCACCAGCGGCAGCCAGCCGCTCATGGAGGACCACTGGTAGGTGTTGTCGGGGAAGAAGACCAGGCGGGCGGGGTTGTCGGGCGGGAAGAAGAAGGACTGGATGATGTTATAGAAGACCTGGGGCTTGCTGTAGATGAGGGCGTTCCAGCCCACCAGATAGCCGTTGACGCGGCTCATGCTCCGGATGGCCAGGAAGGTGGGCAGCAGCAGGCCCGCCGCCATGACCGTGCCCAGCACCGATTCCAGCGCGACGACGAGGAAACGCTTGAAGGTCAGCTTCCAGCTCCCGGAGAAGGTCTTGATCCCGACGTAGAGCAGCACGAACACGACCATGCCCACGAAGAAGAAGTAGTTGGAGTAGGCGGTCAGAAAGACGGCCGCCGCGAAGACGCCCCGACGGTTGTCCACCACCAGCTGCTCCAGTGCCAGCAACAGCAGGGGGAAAAGGACGATGGCCTCGTGAAAATGGTTGAAGAAGACGTTGTAGACCGAGAAGCCAGAGAAGGCGTAAAGCAGAGCGCCGATCAGCGCGTTGTGGGTGAAACGGCAGAAGCGCCGCAGATAGGCGTAGGCGGTCAGCGAGGCACAGCCAAACTTGAGCATGAGCAGGGGGCCCATGAGGTAGGGGACGATCTCGGACGGAAAGAGGAGGGTCAACCAGAAGAAGGGACTGCCCAGCATATAGAAACTGTAGGAGCCGACGAAATTGGCGCCCAGGTCGGTGTTCCAGTTCCAGAACCAGTTGCCCTCCCTTACGGCGTCGTGGGCCAGGCGATAGAAGGGGATCTGCTGGACGTTGAAATCACCGTAATAGAGAAAGTAACCCTCTCCCTGAAGCATATAGAAGCCCAGCACCAGGCCGGATACCAGCAGACCCAGCAAAAAGGCCTGACCGTACCGCTCCTTCTGCTTGTGCGCCAAAAGCATGTCCATCCCTCCGAAACCATTGGTCATTGACTATTATACCAAAGGCAGGTATAATAATAAAGAGAAATCCAATGTTTTTTTCGTCTTTTTGTCAAGGGTTTCTTTCAGGGTACGGCAATCCCTTTGGCAGCTCCAGAATATAGTCCGCGCTTACGCCGTAAAACAGACAGAGCTGTTTGAGCACGCTGTAGGGTGGCTCGGTCTTCTCGTTTTCGTAGTTGGAATAGGTATTCTGATTCACGTTGAGCACGTTTGCCAGATCCTTCTGACGGAGATCGCGGTCCTCTCTCAATTCACGAAGTCTCATGTTGCTTCCCTCCCGGAACCATTATGATATATCAAAAAAGTTGATATTGACTTTTATCAAAAAACTTGATATTATAGCGCTGGGCTGACGGCTCGGCAAAAAGGAGAAAACATGACCAGTCGATTTTACGCCCTGCTCGCCCGCATGAAATACATCGACCGCTGGGGGCTGATGCACAGCGCCCGCCGGGAGAATCTGAGCGAGCACTGCCTTCAGACGGCCTTTATCGCCCAGGCGCTGGTGGTGATCCACAACCGCCGCTTCGGGGGCGATCTGGATCCCGAGCACGCCGCCGTGCTGGCCATGTTCCACGATGCGACCGAGATCATCACCGGGGATATGCCCACCCCCGTCAAATACTTCAATCCCGAGCTGCGCGCCGCCTACCGCACCGCCGAGAGAGCGGCGGCCGACCGCCTGGTGGAGAGCTTGCCCGGGGATATGCGGGAGGATCTCGCTCCCTATATCCGCGGGGACGACGGCGCCTACGCCCCCTTCATCAAGGCGGCGGACAAGCTGTCCGCCCTCCTCAAGTGTGTGGAGGAGGAAGGCATGGGCAATACCGAGTTCCGCGACGCCCGCGCCTCCCTGGAGAGCGTGCTCCGGGAGATGCACATGCCCGAGGTGGACGCCTTTTTGGCTGATTTCCTCGGCGGCTACGGCGAGACGCTGGACGCCCTGACGGGCCGGAGGTAAGTATGACCGCTCAGTTTGACAAGCGCGCTTTTACGTGGCTCGCGGCGCCTCTGTGCACGGCGCTGCTGCTGTTGGCTGTTTTCGCGCTGGACGGCGCCTGGCCTTTCGGGGGCGGCTCCGTTTCCTGGTGCGACATGGATCAGCAGGTGCTTCCCCTGCTGGCCGACTTCAAGGATATTCTGGCCGGACGGGAGGGACTCTTCCTCAATCTGCCCAACGCGGGCGGGATGGATCTGTGGTCGGTGTTCTTTTTCTTTCTGGCCAGTCCCTTCTCCTTCCTGGTGGCTTTCGTGCCCAAGACGGAGCTCTTCCATTTCGCCAATCTCCTCGTCCTGCTCAAGCTGACGACCTGCGCGGGCACGGCCGCCTTCTGCCTGAGGAAGAAATTCGAGCGGCTGGACCCCGTTTGGGTGGCGGCGCTCGGTATGCTCTACGCCTTGAGCGGCTATGGCATGCTCTATTATCAGAACGTCATCTGGCTGGACATGATGGCGCTCTTCCCCCTTCTCATACTGTCGCTGGACGCTCTGTGTGAGCGGGGCAGGATCCTGCCCTACACCGCGGTGCTGGCCGCCATGGTGGTCGTCAATTACTATATCGGCTACATGGTGGTCGTGTTTTTGATGCTGGTCATCGGGCTGACCTTATTGCTTCGCAAGGACGGCCGCAGGGGCGTGATCGCGTGGCGTTTTTCCCTCGGCTCCCTGCTGGCGGCGCTGACCACGGCGGTCGTCTGGCTGCCCTGCCTGCTCCAGTACGGCGCGAGCGGCCGGATCAAGGATACCTTTTTCGGTTCGGTGGAGCGGGCCGATCTTTTGTCGCATTACGAAACGGCGTGGCCCACCGTCCTGTGCACCGCGC
>CAMHOI010000076.1 GCA_946186725.1 uncultured Clostridia bacterium | reverse complement strand
GTATGGTGAGGAGGATTGGCGGCGTCTGCTGGCGGAGGCCTTCCGGCGGATGTACGCGCGCGCGGAGGAGCTGCGCGGCATGGTCTCGGGCGAGCACGGCATCGGCTTCGCCAAGAAGGGCTATATGCAGCACGCGCTGGGCGACACCACCCTCGCCATCATGAAAGGAATCAAGGCCGCCTTCGACCCCAACGACATTCTCAACCCCGGCAAGCTGTTCTGACCGTTTGACGAAAAGCGCCCTTTTTCGAGCGAAAAAGGGCGCTGTTTTTTATGCGAGTTTACAGTTTCGACACACGACGGACAACTTTTCGTGTTACATTAATGTAGAACCACTGTTGGGAAAGGAGGCCCGATCATGGCCAAACGAGATTACGCAGAACTGACGCCCGAGATCCTGGCGCTGTCCGCCTTATGCGAGGAGCGCTCGGTCATCGAACCCTCTCTCTACCGGCAGTACCGCGTCAACCGGGGGCTGCGCGACCTGAACGGCAAGGGTGTTTTGACCGGGCTGACAGAGATCTCCGAGATCCACGCCAAGGACGTCGTGGGCGGGGAGGAACGCCCCTGCCACGGCAAGCTGTACTACCGCGGCTACGACGTGGAGGACCTGGTGGAAGGATTGGTCCGAGACGACCGCTTCGGTTATGAGGAGATCGTTTACCTTCTGCTCTTTGCCGAGCTGCCCACGCGGCGGGAACTGACGGACTTTTGCCGGGTGCTGGACAGCTACCGCTCTCTGCCCGGCTCCTTCGTGCGGGACATCATCATGAAGGCGCCCAGCCGGGATATGATGAACTCGCTGGCGCGCAGCGTGCTGACCCTCTACTCCTACGACAACAACCCCGACGACATTTCGGTGCCCAACGTCCTGCGGCAGGCCATCCAGCTGATCGCCATGTTCCCCATGCTTGCGGTCTACAGCTATCACGCCTGCGACTACTATTTGCAGGACTCCAGCCGCTTCTTCATCAATGACCCCTGCGAGGGGCTGTCCACCGCCGAAAACCTGCTGCACATGCTGCGCGCGGACGGCGCCTATACCCGTCTGGAGGCGCGGCTGCTCGATTTGTGCTTGCTGCTGCACGCCGAGCACGGGGGCGGCAACAACTCCACGTTCACCACCCACGTGGTCACCTCCTCGGGCACCGATACCTATTCCGCCATCGCGGCGGCGCTCGGCTCGCTGAAGGGGCCCAAGCACGGCGGCGCCAACATCAAGGTGCGGAATATGTTTGCCGACATCAAGAAAAACGTGCGGGACTGGAACGACGAGGAGGAGCTGGCCGCCTATCTCGACCGTATTCTGAAGAAAGAGGCGTTTGACGGAAGCGGGCTGATCTACGGTATCGGACACGCGGTGTATTCTCTTTCCGATCCCCGTGCCCGCGTGCTCAAACGGTTCGTGGAGATGCTCTCCCGCGAAAAGGGTCTGCATGAGGAGTTTTTGCTCTACGACCGGGTGGAGCGGATCGCCCCCGAGAGGATCGGACGTCAGCGCACCATCTACAAGGGCGTCAGCGCCAACGTCGACTTCTACAGCGGGCTGGTGTACGAGATGCTCGGCCTGCCCGAGGAGCTGTTTACGCCCCTGTTTGCCGTCTCCCGCATCGCCGGGTGGAGCGCTCACCGGCTGGAGGAGCTCATCAACGCGGGCAAGATCATCCGCCCCGCCTATCAGCCCGTGCAGCCGCGGCGCGCCTACCGCGCGATGGAGGAGAGAGGCGAGTGAGGTCGAAAAATGCCGCGGGAACGGATTTCTGCGGTTGACAAAAGCGAAACAATCCGTTATCATGGAATCAGAAAGCAACGGGAGGGTATGCGATATGAAAAAGACCAACGTGTTCACCATCATCGGCATCGTCGTTGCCGTCGTGCTTGCCCTTGCGGGCGCGGCCTACGCGATCTACCGCTTCGTCTACAAGAAGCGGCTGGCGACCGCGGGAGAGAGCTTCGAGTTCGGCTGTGAGGACTGCAAGCAGGAGAACTGCGACGAGTGTCCTCTGGAAAAGACCGGCGAGGAGCCCGCGGAGGAAACTGAGGAATAACACCCCAACGAAAACAAGCGCCTTTTTGACAAAGGCGCTTGTTTTTTTTACGTCCGTATTCAGTCGGTCACGAGGATCTCCGTGACCCCGGTGAGCGCGTCGTTGGGCAGGAAGAGGGTCGGCGCGCCGGAGACGGGATCGGGGTCGGCGCGCCTCTCCTCGCCGTTGACGAAGAAGCGGCGGGCCTGCTCTCCCTTGCCCCGGTAGGTCAGACGGAGGGTCTTCCCCTTGAGGGGGAGGGTGATCTCCGCCTCGTCGGCGGGCATGGCGGCGGCGGGCGTCAGGCGTATTCCGTCGAGGGTGGGCAGGACGCCGAACACGCCCCGCACGAAATTCTTGAGCATGACGGTGCCTGTGCCGGTGTACCAGTCGATGGCCGACTGCCCGTTGAGTCCCTCGGCGGGATTGTTGCAGTAGGAGTTGGACATCACGAAGGGGGTCTTGGAGGGCGCGGGCTGGGTGATGGTGAGGGTCTTCTCCAGCTGGCGCCAGGCCTCCTCAAAATCGCCGATGCGGAAGAGCGCCGCCACGCTGAACATACTCGCGTGGGTGTAGGCGCAGGCGTTCTCCGCCGAGCCGGGCAGGGTGCGAACGATCCGGCCCACCCCCGTGGAGGCGGCGGTGAAGGGCGGATCGTTGGTCATCAAGCCGTAGGGAGAGTCCAGCTTCATCAGATCGCGGCGAATGACCTCCCGCAGGGAGGGATCGCGCTCGATCATCCCGCTCGTCGCCCAAAAGGCGTAGGGCGCGAAGCTGATGCGGTCCACTCCGTCGGAGTCGCAGAAGGAGCCGACCAGGTACTTGCGGTGGTCGCCCCAGCCGTGGACGAGCCGGATCTCGCCCTTGTCATTGCGCTGGACGGCGAAGCGGCTCAGCCCCTCGGCGAGCTCCTCCCGCACGGCGCGGTAGCGGGCGGCCTTTTCGGGATAGCGGCCCACCGCGTCCAGCACGTCGGCGAGCTCCTTGAGGTTCTGGTAGAAGTGCAGGGAGGCCATCACCGACACGCCGGTGCCGAAGCGCTTGCCCTCATCCTCGGTGGCGCCCAGGGCGTCCATGGCGTCGTTCCAGTCCCCCTTGAGCGCGCGCAGGCAGTGGGTGCCGTCCTCCCGGTCGACGTTGGCGTCCAGGTAGTCCGCCACCCGGATAAGGTGGTCGAGGACGGTGTCCTCCTGCTCGGAGAAGCGGATCTTGTTGCTGCGCTCCTCCACGATCTCAAAGTAGCCCGCCCGCTCGTCGAGCAGGGAAAAGTCGCCCGTGGCGGCGAGGTAGGAGTGGAGGGTGGAAATGATCCAGTTGCCCTGGTCGATGTAGGCGTCCAGATCCATCCTGGTGGGGGCGTGGGAGCGGTCGTCCACGATGGAGAACTGCCGCGGCGCCCGCCCGCTGACGTCGATGTAGCCGATGGCGCGCAGGATCTTCTCCCTCGCCTGGGCGGGATCCCAGAGCAGGGCCTGCTCCAGCTGCTGGAAGACGTCGCGGATGCCGATGCGGTCCTCGACGTAATTCTTGCCCATGGCGCAGAAGTCCACCTGCTTTTGCAGGCAGAGGAGGAAGCGGCCGAGCACGGCGCGGTCGACCCGACCGTCACGGATGGCGCCGAAGGTCATGGTCAGGGCGCCCAGTCGCTTTTGCTCCGACGCGCGGAAGGCGGCGACGCTCTCGTCGATGGCGGCGGGGTCGATGACGGCGGGGAAGAGGGCGTCTTCCTTCGCCGGGTCGTCGCTCAGGCGGCAGACGGTGTCCACCCGCCCGAAGGCGCCGGGGGCGACGGTGAGGTGGAGGATCTCGGCGGCGACGGGGGTCAGCAGCTTGCTCACCCGGTCGGTGGAGGCCTCCATCCGGCCGGTGCGAAGGCACTCGGCGTTGGCGGTGCCGCGATCCTGATAGACCAGATAGTCGGGGCGGGCGGCGGTGCGATAGCTCTCGCCCGTCTCGGCGCCCGAAACGGCGCGGCTAATGCCCATGGCGTGGGTATCGCCGGGCTTGTTGCGGGTCAGCAGGAAGCGGCCCTCGCCGCGGCAGGCGCCCGTGCGCTGGTTGACCGACCACATATCGTCGGTGATGCCGTTCTTGAGCAGCGCCTCAAAGTAGGCGGTATAGGCGAATGCGAGAGGCCGGTCGGTCTTGTTCAGACAGCCGAAGGAGAAGCGCATCTCCTTGTCGCGGGACATATCCGCCCGCACCACGAAGGTCGCTCGGTCGGTGTCGGCGACGTAGTAGGCGGCGGCGAGAGAGTAGACCAGATAATGCCGGATCGCGAAGGGCGCGAAGACCGGCTTGCCCCCGCCCAGCACGGGCACGGGGAAGAAGGTGCCGTCCTCCAGGGGCAGCCCGGCGAAGAACTGCACCGAGGATTCGTTCTCGTGGTGGACGGGACGAAAGACGTTGAAGGTGCCCTCGATGGCGTGTATGACGCCGTTGGAGTAGGCCCACATATTGAGCCCGCCGGCGGAATAAGGATAGCGGGAGACGCCGCTCTTGCGGGGCAGGCAGAGCACGTCGCCGTTTTTGAGAAAGAAGGCGTCGCCCGGCAGTCGGCTTTCGGGGCCCGGCCGGGACAGCACGCGGTCGATCTCGGTCATCAGACGTTTCAGCTTTTGTTCTAACAAGGTGATTCCCCCCTAAGAGATCTCCTCTGTATTGTACCTGCCTTTTGGCGGGCTGTCAACACAAACCCGCCTCTTTTCATTTGGCGGAGAATATGATACAATGGAGCAAAGTGAGGTCGAAAGCATGAAACTGCGTATGGCGGCGCCCTGCCTTTTCGGATTGGAAAAGCCGGTCGCGGACGAATTGAAGGATATGGGCGCCGGGGCGGTGACCGCCGAGAACGGCTGCGTGTATTTCGAGGGGGACGAGGCGCTCCTCGCCCGTGCCAACATCCGCTCCCGCTTTGCCGAGCGGATCCGCGTGGTGGTGGGCGCTTTCCCCGCGACCACCTTCACCGAGCTCTTCGACGGGGTGAAGGCCCTGCCCTGGGAGGACTATATTCCCCGCGAGGGCGCCTTCCCCGTCAAGGGGTGGTCGCTCAATTCCGCCCTGCACAGCGTGCCGGACTGCCAGGCCATCGTCAAAAAGGCGATCGCCGCCCGTCTTGGCGGCGCCTGCGGGATGGAGCGCCTGCCCGAGACGGGGGCCCCTTATCCGGTCACCGTCTCCCTGCTCAAGGATCGTGCCACGCTGACCATCGACGCTTCCGGGGAGGGCCTGCACAAGCGGGGATACCGCCGCAACGCCAACGAC
>CAMHOI010000075.1 GCA_946186725.1 uncultured Clostridia bacterium | reverse complement strand
CCTCGAACTCGGGGTTGTTGATGATGACGCCGATGGCCTTCGCGGTGTCCATGGAGGAGCCGCCGCCGATCGCGATCATGGCGTCCGCGCCGCAGGCCCGGAAGGCGGCCACGCCGTCCTTGACGTTTTCAATGGTGGGATTGGGCTTGATGCCGGAATAGACGGTGTAGGGGATGCCCGCCTGCTCGAGCAGGTCGGTTACGCGGGCGGTCACGCCGAAGCGGATGAGGTCGGGGTCGGAGCACACGAAAACGTGGCGGTAGCCCCTCGCGCTGAGGATGCCGGGGATCTCCCGGATCGCGCCCTTGCCGTGGTAGGATACCGGATTGAGAATGATGCGGTTGGACATGACGTTTCCCTCCAGTTTTGTATTGGCGATCGGGTGTCAACGCGACCGCTGACTATAGTATACCCCATTCTCACGAGATTGTCAACATTTTGACAATCTTTTTTTCGTTTCCGGCAAAAAGGGAAGCGGCGCCCGGTGACCCGAGCGCCGCCGGTTTACATAAAACTTCTTCTTACGTCTCAAAATAGCCCTTATATGGCACCCGCAGAGGGCTGTCGGGGAACAAATGGGCGTAGCAGTCGAGAAAATAGTCGTCCGTCATGCTCGCTATGTAGTCCACGACGATCTGATCGGGATCGCTGTCGGCGTAGGGCGTGCGGCGCGCGTAGTGCGCTCCCTCCACGGTGCGGACGTGGTGGGCGAAGACGGGCGACTCCTCCCGCCCCGCCGCGAGGTCGTCGAGGAAGCGGGCGTAGAGCGCCTCCATCATGGGCCTGACGGTGTCGTCGAGCTGGCGCCGCACCGCTTCGCTGCGGTAGATCAGGGCGTAGTTCTCCCTTTTCGCCGCCTGCAGCGCCGCGAAGTGCGCCTCGTCCAGCGTCAGGCAGGGCTTGCCGTAGCTGTTAGCCACCAGGTTGACCGTCAGATTGTGGATGATCTCGGCGTTGGTCGTCCCGATGACGCCCCCCGCGAAGGTGTCGTCCGTCGTCAGTCCGGCGCGCAGAGCGTCCTGCCGGTCCTTGCCGAGATAGGCGATGATGTCGGCGATGCGCACCACGCACCCCTCCAGCGTGGAGGGGATCAGCCGCCGCACGGCGTCCCTGTCCCGGCCGCACGCCGCCATCTGGGCGTCGAAGGCCGCGAAATCGGTCAGCGGCGCCGGGCGGTACTCGGCCAGCTCCAGCTCCCCGTCGTGCGCCGCGATCCCGCTGAGGGTCTGCAGGGTGACGTTGTAGGGGAAGATCCCGTCCAGCACCCGCACCGAATGGATATTGTGGGAGAAGCGCCGCCCCGTGCGCGCGCGGAGCAGCTCGTCGAGCATGGCCTCGCCCGCGTGGCCGAAGGGGGTGTGCCCGATGTCGTGCCCGAGGGCGATCGCCTCGATCAGCTCCAGGTTGAGCCCCAGCGCCCGCCCGATCGTGCGCGCGATGCGGGAGACCAGCTGGACGTGGAGCCCGCGTCTGGTGATGTCGTCGTTTTTGTAGAAGGAGAAGACCTGGGTCTTGTCCGCGTAACGGTTGTAAAAGGGGCAGTGCAGGATCTTGTCGGCGTCGCGCACGAAGGGCGGACGCAGGGCGGTGGCCTTGTCGTGACCGGGATCCCGCCGCACCGCTTCTTCATCCCGGCAGGCGAAAGGGGAGCCACCGCCCGCGTGATCGCGCAGGACGGCCTCCTCGATCTCCCGCGGCAGCTTCTCGTAGTAGGGCATAGCTTTCACCTCTTTTCCCCAGTATAACGCCGACGCGGGCAAAACGCAACTTTCCTCTTGACAGACAGACTCTTTTCATGCAAAATCAAAGCAGAAAGGAGCCGATCCCGTGAAAACCGTCATCGTCTACTATTCCCTGACCGGCAACGTCGCGCAGACGGTCGGCCGTCTGGCCGACGCGCTGGGTGCCGACGTCGTCCGTCTCGAGCCGCAGAAGGCCTACCCCGACCGGGGCGCCAAGAAATTCCTCTGGGGCGGCAAGAGCGCCGTCATGGGGGAAAAGCCCGCGCTGTGTCCCTACGAGTTCGACGCCGCGCGGTATGACCGCGTGATCCTCGCCACCCCCGTGTGGGCGAGCACCTTCGCCCCGCCCCTGCGCACCTTCGTGGAGGACGGGCGCGCCGCCCTGGAGGGCAAGCGGTTCGCCGCGCTGGTCTGCTGCGCCGGCGGCGGCGCGCAGAAGGCGCTGCAAAAGCTCGCCGCCCTCGTCGGGTGCGAATGGGAGGCGTCCTGCGTCCTCATCGATCCCAAGGACCGCCCCAACCCCAAAAACGACGCCGCCCTTGCCGATTTCATTGAAAAGCTGAAGGACTGACGTAAAAAAGCACCCCGCGCGAGCAGGGTGCTTTTTTTACGCTTATTTGAGGAGCAGACAGTCTTCTTTCCCGGCTGCCTCATACCGCACCAGGAAGGCCTTGCCCCGCCGCACGACCGCGGTGATCCGGCCGCCCCGCAGCGCGAGCAGGGAGCGGTAGATCTCCCGCTTGTCCTCGTCGTAGCGGGCGAACTCGTCGGAGGCAAAGAGCAGTCCGCCGCACAGGGCGTTGACCGTGCCGAGGGCGATCTTCTGCTCCCGCAGGATGAACACGTCGGGGTCATTGAGGAAGGCCCGCCCGTTCAGTTGACGGCGGAAGAGGGAATTGCGCATGGTGTGCCGGGTCGAGACCCGCTCGGCGTGGAAGAGCCGCATATAGGGCTTGTCGTCGTAATCCAGCGACACGTCCGGCCCGATGCGGCAGTATTCCACCCGGCCGAAGGCGGGCGCCAGCGGCACCCCGCAGCCGAGGATGGCGGCCTCGCCGCACACCTCCCGCAGGAAGGCCATCGCTTCGTCCATGATCTCGCCCCGCGTTTTGTCGGGGCGGGGGAGCATACAGGCGGCGTAAAGGAAGTCCAGCTTGAAGAGGGTGAATCCCTCCGCCCGATACTTCCCGAACACCCGGCGCAGGTAGTCCCGCACCTCCTCGTTGTAGAAATCCAGCGCCCACGCGCCGCTCCAGTTGGAGCCGCAGTAGACGGGCGCGCCGTCCTCCCCGCGCAGCAGCCAGTCGGGATGCTCCTCATAGAGCGCCGACTTCGTTTCGCACAGGAAGGGGGCCAGCCAGATGCCCGGGCGGTAGCCCGCCGCGGCGATGCGCGCGGCGATGGGCGCAGTGCCGTCCGGGAACTTGGCAGGATCGGCGGTCAGCCAGTCGCCCACAAAGGGCTCGTAGCCGTCGTCGATCTGGAAGACGTCGGGCTTGACGGGCAGGGTCTCCATCCCGGCGAGATCGCTCTCGATGCGGGCCGCGGAAATGTTCTGGTAGCAGTTGTACCAGCTCGTATACCCCGTCGCCGCGGGCGCGGGCAGGGGAGAGATCCCCAGCGCCGCAAACCAGGCGTCGAAGACCTCGTCCTCCGTTCCCGTGGCAAAGAACAGGTCGAGCGCGCGCCACGCCTCCGTCAGCACCCGCCCCTCGCAGTCCTTCTCAAAACGGATCTCGTTCGCTTTGGCGTCGAAGACGATGCGGGTGAAGCCGGTCGCCTCCGCCAGGGAGCCGAAGAAGAGATACTCCTCTCCCCGCCGCACGTAGGCGTAGGTGTAGCCGTGGAGCAGGCCCCTGCGGTAGCGCGGGGGATAGAACCAGCCGTCCCCGTAGCGGGAGAAGCCGTACTGCTTTTCCAGCTTCGCGGGGCAGTGCTTGAGCGACTTGTCGTATTCCCGGATCCCGCGCTCGGGGCTGTAGGTCCAGCTTTGATAGCCGTTTAGGAAGAGCGCGTCCTCCTTTTCAAAGGAGAAGGGAAGACGCGCGAACACCGCCTCCAGGGTCACGTCCTCCTTTTCAGGAAGGAGGGTGAGCGTGTAGCGGTTTTCCTCCGCCTTTTCCTGCCGGAGGCAGGCGCCCTGTGCGCGGACGGTCAGCTGAAGCGGCTTCATGCTTCGGTACTCTCCATCTGCTGCTGATGATGATCCTCGATGGTCTTCATGACCTTCTTCTCGTTGTAGGCGGCGAGGATGATCGCGCCCAGCACGCAGAAGACGACGGCGACGATGGCGACGATCCTCAGACCGAAGGCGGAAGCGGTGATCTCATTGGAATTGGCGACCTGGGTGGTGCCGAGGATGGCCAGCGAGGTGAACACCAGCATGGCCAGCGCCTGGCCCCACTTCATGGCGAAGGTGCGCGCCGCGAAGAACATCCCCTCGCGGTTCTCGCCCGTCTCCACGCCGTCGGCCTCGGCCACGTCGGCCACGATGGACTGCGGGATGATGCCGAGCAGCGCCATCGGGAAGGCCGCGATCACGCAGATGGCCACGCCGAAGATCATGCCCGGCAGAGGCAGCACGCCGATCAGCGCCGTGATGGTGTAGGAGATCGCCAGTCCGAGGAAGCCGACGATGGTCAGCTTCTTCTTGCCGAACTTGCGCACCAGACCCGACACGAAGGGGTAGAAGCAGGCGGACAGGATGGTCATGCCGCCCATGAAGACCATGGTCATGCTCTCGTCCAGTCCCATGGAGACCTTGACGAAGAAGGGCAGACCGGTCTGGAAGAGGGTCAGCCCGATCCAGTACATGATGTCGCTGCCGGCGAAGACGCGGAAGTCGCGGTTCTTGAAGGTGGCGATCAGACTCTTGATCATATTGGTCTTGGAGGGCTTGGTATCCACGAATTCCTTTTCCTTCAGGGTGAAGGTGGGGATGAGCATGCACACGCAGGCGACGACCGCCAGCACCGCGAAGCAGATGCGGTAGCTCCAGGCGAAGCCGACCGCACCCCGCAGCATGCCGGCGAACACGAAGGGGGTGTAGGCGAGCATGGTGCCCGCGAAGAAGGTCAGGGAGATGGCGGTGGAGATGTACATGCGGTCGTCCTGGGTTTTGCCGAATTCGGAGATAAGGGCGTTGTAGGGCGTGCAGTACATGGTCATAAAGAGATAGAACAGCACGATGAAGACAGAGATCCAGATAATGTTGGTGCTGCTGATCGCCTCGACGGGAGCGCAGAACAGCAGAACCGTCACAGCGGAAAGCGGGATTGCCGCGTACTGCATGAAGGGAATGCGTCTGCCGCGTTTGTTTTTGCTTCTGTCGGACATAGAGGCGATAAGGGGATCGGTGACCGCGTCAAATACACGCGAAAGGGCGGTGATCAGACCGAGGATGGTCAGGAATCCGCCGATTACCAGACCCGGCACGATGTACTGCTGGGCGCCGCCTTCGATGTCGGCTTGTGTGGGGAGATAGAAGGTGACGAACCAGGCGCTGATGATACCGCTGAGCATAGACCAGCCGAGCTGTCCTACTGCGAAGATACGCATTTGTCTTT
>CAMHOI010000074.1 GCA_946186725.1 uncultured Clostridia bacterium | reverse complement strand
TCTACTTCGTTCCCATGGCCCAGGACGACCCGGACGGCAAGCCGACCTCGGTCATTGCCGACTTTTCCCGCATCCGGGAAACGGTCGAAGCCGCGCTGGCGGGCAGGCAAGTACAGCCGGTGCTTTTGTCCCCTTCCCAAAAAAATGCTTGAATAGTTCACCCTTTTGGTGTAACATAGTATTAGCAAAGGGGTGATCGTATGCAGGATAAGACATTGACCTTCAGTCTCGGCGACGACCGCGAGCGGGAGATCCGCAGCATTCTCGTGACGGTGTACAACGCCCTCAAGGAGAAGGGGTACAACCCGATCAACCAGATCGTGGGCTATATCCTGTCCGAGGATCCCACCTATATCACGACCAATCACAACGCCCGTTCCCTGATCCGCCGCCTGGATCGGGACGAGATCCTGCAGACCCTGCTCAAGGACTTCCTGTCCGAATAGACTGACGGCGAAAAGCCCGCTTCCCTCATCGGGGAAGCGGGCTTTTTTTATTGTGTGTCAGCTCTGTGCCTTGGGCAGGCGGTGAAGCTTGGACTGGGCGGTGATGAGGCCGTAGTAGACCCCCTTCTTTTTCATCAGCTCCTCGTGGGTGCCGATCTCGGCCACCCGGTGGTCGGCCAGCACGACGATGCGGTCGGCGTTGCGCAGGGTGGAGAGCCGGTGGGCGATGGCGAAGGTGGTGCGCCCGCCCGTCAGCCGCTCCATGGCCTGCTGCACCAGCTCCTCGCTTTCGGTGTCCAGCGAGCTGGTCGCTTCGTCCAGGATGAGCAGGCGGGGGTCGCTGAGCACGGCGCGCGCGATGGCGATGCGCTGCCGTTCTCCGCCCGAGAGCTTGTGCCCCTTTTCGCCGATGTAGGTGTTGTATCCGTCGGGGAGCAGACAGATGAAATCGTGGGCGTTGGCCGTCTTGGCGGCACGGATGACCTGCTCCATATCGGCGCCGGGGCAGGCGTAGCGAATGTTGTCCAGCACGGTGCCGGAGAAGAGAAAATTCTCCTGCAGCACCACGCCGATCTGGCGGTGAAGGTCGGCGGCGTCATAGTCGCGCACGTCGATCCCGTCGATGAGGATGCGCCCGCCGTTGACGTCCCACAGACGCATGAGCAGGTTGATCAGGGAGCTTTTCCCCACGCCGGAGGCGCCGACCAGACCGATCTTCTCCCCCCGGCGGACGGTGAAGGAGACGTTTTGCAGTACCGGCTCGTAGGAGGTGTAGGCGAAGGACACGTCGTCAAAGACGACGTCGCCGGCGATCTCGTGCCGCACGGCGTCGGGGCGGTCGGCGATCTCGGGCTCCTCGTCCAGGACGCCGTAGATGCGGTCCATGGCGTTGAGCATTCGCAGGATCATGCGGGGCAGGCCCGCCATCCAGCGCAGAGGGGCGTAGATGAGGGAGGCGTAGGCGGTGAACTGCACCAGCTCCTCCACGGGCATGACGCCGTTCAGCACGTCCACGCCGCCGAAGTACTGGACGAAGTGGATGCCCAGCCCCATCGCCAGCGTCAGCAGGGGGAAGAAGATCGCCCAGAAGGCCTCGTTGCGGCTGTTGGTCTCGGCCAGTTCCCGGCTGTACTCGTTGAACCGCTCGGCCTCCCGGCTCTCCCGGCCGAAGGATTTGACCACCCGGATGCCCGAAATGACGTCCTGTAGGCGGGACTTGATTTTGTCATTCTTGTGCGCCTGGGCGCGGAAGAGGCGGAACACCTTGCGGTTGAACACGCGGGAGAACAGGAGCACCGCCGGGACGAAAACGACGGCCAGAATCGCCAGCTTGGCGTTGAGGACGAACATCAGCACGACGGCGCCGACCATGGTCACGAGGTTGCTCATCAGGTTGCCGAAGCAGTGATCCATAAAATCCCGCACCGCCACGGTGTCGAAGGTGACGCGGTTCATCAGCTCGCCCGCCTTGCCGCGCCCGATGTAGGACATGGAGAGGGTCTGCAGCTTGTCAAAGACCTTTTGCCGCAGGTCCATGCTCATGCGGGCGCCCAGCCGCACGCAGAGGATCTTCTTGAGCGCAGCGGCGGCGATGTTGACCGCCGCCAGCCCCGCCATGAGGAGGAGGTAGGGGATCAGCCCGGCAAACTCGCCCGTCGCGTCCTTGAGAAAATCGCGCAGGACGACCTTGACGACCTGCTGGTTGTACAGCGTGCAGAAGGAGACCGCCAGCATGAGCGCCGAAATGACGGTCAGCGGCAGGATGTACGGCTTGCACAGATCAAGGAAACGCTCCAGACTCACCCTCCGCCCCGAGCAGGCCGCACAGGTGCCGCCCACGAGGGGAGCGCCGCATTTGACGCAGTATTGCTCCCTGGCGGTTGAGGGAACGGCGGGCGGATGGGCGGGGGAGAGCGCTTCGTTGACGAGCCCGGCGATCTCGCAGAAGCGGTCGGCGTGCCGGAGAGAGAAGCGGCAAAGCAGGCGCTTGCCCTCCCCGGTGTCAGCGACCAGCGCGCCGCAGCCGACGTAGACCTCGCACTTCAGCGCCAGGCAGTCCGCCCAGTCGAAAGCGACGGCGATCCGCTCCCCGATCAGCAGCAGGAAGCGACGGTCGGTGAAGAGGGCAAAGCCGTCGGCGTACCCGCCCTTTTGGTCCAGATCGCAGGGGGAAGCATAGCGCAGGACCTCGTCCTTCGCCAGCGCGGCGGCGCTGAGCTGCGCCGGTGTGGGCTCAAAGTGCAGGTGCATGCGCCGCACCCCCTTTCTCACGGAATCGAACTGCGTCAGAGATAAACGTCGATCTTTTTCTGTTCGCGGCGGGTCAGCTTGGTGACGTCGGGGATCTCGTAGCGGTCGCCGTCCAGGTCGGTGAAGATCACCCGCGTCTCGGACAGGCGGGTGACGGCGTCGCTTCCCCCGCGGAAGGAGAATTTGCAGCGGCCGCGGTCGGTGTCCGCGTCGATGGTGGAGAAGCCGTGCTTGTCCACCGCCGAGCGGATGCGCAGGATTTTGGGCGTGAAATAGCGCAGGGCCAGCTGCTCGTCGAGCAGGGCGCGGGTGGCCTCGTCAAATTCGTCGGGCCGCTCGATCAGCCCGATCTCGTGCTTGACGTCGTCCGCCGGGCGCACGGACAGCCATCGGTCGGGTTCGGTGAAGGGAAAGGCGCGGCAGACGACGACGCGGTCGTAGTGCTCCCCCTCCACGTCCAGCGCGGCAAAGCCCCCCGACGGCGTGAAGACGGCGTTGCGCGGCGACAGCCGGCGCACCCCGATGGACTGCTCGACGTTGAGCAGATCGTTGACGTTCTCAAGCGGCGTCATTCCGGTAACCCCCGTTTCGCAAGCGCCCGGCTCTGGATGGTGGCCAGGCGGTAATAGGTGCCTTTTTGCAGGATGAGTTCCTCGTGAGTGCCATGCTCCACGACCCTTCCCTCGTCCAGTACGACCAGGTCGGCGGCGTCCCGCAGAGTGGAGAGGCGGTGGGCGACCGAGAGCGTGGTGCGCCCCCGGATGAGCCGCGCCAGCGCCTGCTGGATGCGGATCTCGGTCTCGGTATCGACTGAGGCGGTCGCCTCGTCGAGGATGAGGATGCGCGGATCGGTCAGGATGGCGCGGGCGATGGACAGCCGCTGCCTTTCGCCGCCCGACAGCTCCCGCCCCGAGGGGCCGATGACGGTGTCGTATCCGTCGGGCAAAGCGACGATGAAGTCGTGGGCGGAGGCGGCCACGGCCGCGGCAACGATCTCGTCGTGAGTGGCCTCGGGCCGCGCGTAGGCAATGTTTTCCGCGACGGTGCCCATGAAGATGTAGGTCTCCTGGGACACCATGGCGATCAGCCCGTGCAGGTCGGACAGTGAGAGATCACGGATGTCCACCCCGTCGATGGTGACCCGTCCCTCGTCCACGTCGTAGAGGCGGGCGATGAGGTTGAGCAGGGTGGACTTGCCCGCGCCCGAGCGCCCGACGATGCCGAGCATCTGCCCGGCAGGGGCGCGGAGAGAAACGTCTTTGAGCACCGGCTTGCCCGGCTCGTAGGCGAAGGTGACGTGCTCGAGCGCGACGTCGCCGCGCACCGTCTCCAGGTGGACGGGGTGCTCGCTCTCCACGACGTCGGGCTGGGCGTCGATGATCTCAAAGATGCGCTGGGCGCCGTTCATGGTGCCCACCCACTGCCGCACGAAGCGGGAGAGGGTCTCCACAGGCCCGGACAGCATCCCGATATAGCCCGAGAAGGTCAGCAGCATGGCGTAGTCCACCCCGCCCTCCCGCTTGAGGATGAGCCAGGCGCCCAGGATGTAGATGCCCATGTTGATGAGCCAGACCGAGGCGTTGTAGACCACGTAGAGGAAGGCCTCCATGCCGCCGACGTCGGTCTCGACCTTGCCCACGCGGCGGTTGGCGCCGACGAAGCGGTTCTTCTCACTCTGCTGGGTGCCGAAGGCGCGCACCACGCGGCCACCCGTCAGATTGTCGCTGATGTGGGCGTTCATGGTGCGGGAGGCGCGGTGCCGCCTGCCGTACAGGGTCCACATCCGCGGCCGCAGGAAAAAGGTGACGACGGCGGGCGGGATGAGCAGAACCAGGGCCAGCAGGGCCATCTTGACGTTGAGCAGAAAGAGGATGACCATGGCCACGACCAGCGTGATGCCGTCCACGAAGGCGGCGGGCAGATCGTCGATGAAGAGGTAGGTCACGTCGTAGGCGTCGTCCAGCACCCGGGTCATCAGGCCGCCCGTCTCCCGGCTTTGGAAGAAGCGAAGGGAGAGGCGGTTCATGGCGTCAAACACGCGGTTTTTGACGTCCTTGACCACGAAGGGGACGACCTTGGCGACAATGAAACTGTGCAGGGCGGAGAAGAGCTGGCCGACCACCCGCACGGCGAACATGGTCAGTACCAGCAGCAGAAGGGCGCCCAGAGCCCGGGCGGTTTCCTGCTCGCCGGAGAAGATCCTGCCGTACAGGACGCTGCCGCTCAGGTAGGGGGTGGCCAGTCCCACCAGCGCCGTTCCGATGAAGCAGAGCACCGCCAGGACGGTGCGCACCGAATAGGGCTTGAAAAAGCCGAGCAGACGGAAGAAGAGGGAGACCTTGCCGTGACACTTGGGACAGATCCGGGTGCCGGGACGGAAGGGTGTGCCGCAGCGGGGACAACGCTCCCGCGGCCGCTCCCGGCGCAGGGGCTCGTCTCCGGCGGAGGCGGGGCTCACGGCCCGCTCGACGGCCTTGGCAAAGTCGCGCAGGGCGGCCGCTCGGGCGTTGGCGGCGGCAGCCAGGCGAAGGGGAGCGTCCTTGTACCGGAGGGTGACGACCACGCTGGCGACCTGCGGCTCTACGGTAATATCGCCGCAGTTTTCGAGGGGGAAGCGGTCGACGGCGCAGCCGGCGGAGGGGGAGAGCGCGGGCGTCTTGTCGGTG
>CAMHOI010000073.1 GCA_946186725.1 uncultured Clostridia bacterium | reverse complement strand
CCACGGGGGCAAGCTCGCTGCGGGACAGGATGGTAACGTCCGGGTCGAAGCCCTCCAGCCGGTAACGGACGCGGGGGTTCATGAGGGAATAGTTGAACACGAAGCTGTAGACGGTCAGCTTCTTGGTGGAGGAGGGAACGACGAAGGCGCCCTCCCCGTCGGGATAGAGCCGCTCCCCGTCCGCCTCCACGAAGGGGACGGCCGCCTTGATGTCGTTGACGCTTTCGAGGGGCTTCTCGATGTTGACCTTGACGACGCCCGTCGTGCCCGCGAGGTAGAGGTCGCCGTCTGCCGTCAGCTCGCTGTAGGAGTTGGCGGTGGAAATGCAGGAAAGCCCGTTGTCACGGCTGTAGAAGACGGGGGTGATCTCCCCGTTGGCCATCAGCGCGTCGGCGGAGGCGACGTAGATGCCGTTGCCCGCCAGGATCCAGACGTCACCACGGCTGTTGAGGCAAACGTCGAAGTCGTTGGGATAGGGAAAATTGGTGACGGTGGTCACCTTGTAATCGGCGTCCATGTAGGCGATGGAGTTGGTGGTGACGATCCAGTAGAGATCGTGCGCGGGGTCGTGCTTGACCCGCATGACGACCTCGGAGCCCAGCCCCTCGTCCACGCCGATGTGGCGGGTGCCCTGCTCGCTGATGATATAGAGGCCGCCGCCGTCGGAGCCGAGGATGATATCCCCGTTTTCGCCCTCGGTGACGGTGAGGATCTCGGTGTTGACGATGCCGTCCCCGGCGCCGTAGCTGCCGACAACGCGGTCGCCCTCGATGAGAGTGACGCCGCCGGTGTTGGCCACGAGGATGACGCCGTTCTCACACTCGCTGACCACACGGGTGCGGTCGCTGAAGAGCCCGTCCTCCACGGTGAAGGCCAGCACCTCGCCCCGGTCGTAGCGCAGCAGACCGTGGGTGCGCCAGGTGGAGATCCAAAGCCGGCCGCGGCTGTCCCGGACGATGGAGCGGATGCGCACCCCGTCCAGGAAGGTCAGCAGGTCGCTCGCGCCGAGGTCCCGGCCCGAGGCGGTGACGGCCCTGGTCAGGGGCAGGCGCTCGACGCGCTTGCCGTTTTCGGTCACGATCAGGCCGGAGTCGGTGGCCATGAAGAGCTGATCGCCGTACAGGCAGGTGGCGTTGACCACGGCGGGCTCCAGCCCGCACTGCTCGAACACGTCGGTGAACTGGTTGGGCACCACCTTCATGACGCCCTGGCGGGTGGAGGTGAACCAGAGATTGCCCTCGTAGTCGGTCATGACGTGCCCGACGGAGTTGTTCATGGGAACGTTGTCGAGCAGATGGAAGCCCTCCGCGTCCACGGCGCCGACGCCGTTGCCCGCGCAGATCCAGATCCGCCCGCCGATGAACTCGAACCGCTCGACGTAGGACAGCGGGGAAACGTCCCGCGTGTCCATGTCGGCGAAGTTGTCCTCCAGCCGTCCCAAAAAGATCTGCGAGCCCTGGGTGGCCAGGTGCAGATAGCCCGCCCGGGAGGGGTCGGGGAGGAGGCCGATGACGCCCTTCACGCTGCACTCCTCGCTGCTGAGATAGGTCTTGACGGCGCGGTCGCGCAGGCTGAAGAGATCCCCGTCCTGGGTCAGGCCGTAGATCAGCCCGTCCGAGCCCGCGCGGATGTCGCGGATATAGGCGTCGTTGAGCCGCTCGTCGTCGAGCGTCCGCAGGTCCATGTCCCCGTCGATGACGGCGACGCCCGCGGTGGTCCCGACGTAGATCAGGCCGTTTTTATTCTGGGTGACGGCGCGCACGCTGGAGGAGCCCAGCCCGTCGCGCTTGTCCCAGATGCGGAACTCGCCCCGCTCCATGACGGCGACGCCGTTGGCGTTGGTGCCGATCCAGAGGCGGTCCTTATCATCCACGAAAAGGCAGGTCACGCTGGTGATGCCGTTGGTGGAGTCCATGCGCTCGAAGGTGTTGCCGTCGTAGCGGATCAGCCCGGCGTAGCTGCCGATCCAGAGGAAGCCCTCGCTCGTATGGGCGACGGCGTTGGCCTCGGAGGTGGGCAGGCCGTTGGTGTTGTCATACAGCACGGCGGAGAAGCCCTCGCGGTTGGCGATGGGGTCGACGGAGGGAACGCCGTTGAGATTGCCGGAGGCGTTGTAGGAGAGCGGCTCCTCGGCGGCGGCGGGGAGGGCGTTCACGAGCGGGAGCGCCAGCAAGCCCAGCAGCATCAGCGACAGGATGCGACGCAGCACCGGGGCGGCGGACGGATGGTTCACGGCGGAGACCTCCTTGGCAGACGTTATTTTCGGGTCAGGAAAAAGACGAGCTTCCAGAACAAAAAACAAGCGAGGCGGTAGATCAGCCAGGCGGCCGCGCCGATCAGGGGCGCGAGCCAGAGGGGCCCCTCGAAGGCCCAAAGCAGGGCGAGCGCGGCGCCCGTCGCCGCGAGGAAAAAGACGACCGCATAAACGACCCACGACACGCCGACCACGGCGCGGCCGAGCCGCTCCTCGCGTTTGTCATCGGACACGGCCGGCCTCCTTTCTCCTCCCGAGGGGAGGGATGCGTCGTCCCGCGCGGCGCCTCTCACGGCCGAGTCAGGGACGCGACGGCTTCGCAATGCCTTGGGACGGGATCGATGATTTGAATCCGGATCCTCGGCTGTGCTCAAAAAGCCCATGCCGCAGAAGGGTCATGTTGAGACAACACCGCGGATGTTTCAGCACCGCAGGTCATTCATCAATATCATAGTCGTCGATGTTAAGTAATTTTACACCGTCGACTGGATGATGCTTTTGCATGGTTTCACTCCAAGACCGGTTGTATTCTTCTATATACGCCCGTTTGCTTCCGTACTGATGCCAAGAGCACCATCCGCATTGTCCTTCCGGGTTCTTCAAGGGGATAAAATGGACTGTGATGTCCAGCAGTTTTCTGGGATTGCCCTCGGGGGTAAAACGAACACCGAATTCTCTTTTCCATTCCTCATCCATTTTTCTTTTCCAAGACAGCCCTTCTTTCACACCTTCTCTGATCGAAAACTCGGGCAATTCTGCATAATAAACCCACTGTCCGGTTTGCGTTTGCTTTTTCTCCAATGAAAGAGGGATCGTTTTTCTCGGAGAACGGTCGAGAGCATATTCCAACCGAACATCGCGAAAACGGAGTTCCTCTTGCTCAACATAACTGCCTGAAAAGGCAATCGCAACACCTTTCGTTTTTCCTCCGGTATTGACCACAAAGTAGCATTGATCCTTTCCTATTTCACAAGGCATTAAACTGGGGCTTACAAAGGACAGTTTTGGCGGCTCTGGTTTTGCGGCCGATTCCGGAAGGTTGAAATATAAGGTTTGTACTTCCTGCTGGGATAGTTCAGAGATGAGTTCATCACAAAACGTTCCCTGATTCGGTTCAAGGCCCAACAGCGGCTCAATTGCCTCTAAGGCATCCTCTGCAAAATCGTATTTCTGTGTAAAGGCAGATTTCCATTGTGCAATATCAGTAACAATATCTTTCCACCTTGCCGGCGTCGAACGCATTTTAAGTCCGGGATAACTCCCGAATTTTGCCCAGGCAACTATGTCCTTCTTTCTGTTAATGCGGTTTAACAGCAGACAGTCGCTGTCGAAGCAGGAAACCGTCAATACGTCAGCGGATAATCTTTCTGAAAGCGGGTTGCAAATATCTCGGATCGCCTCATCGGTATAGAAATCAAGCCCGTCTGAACAAACAGAAACCCATTTCCCGCCCGCATCATAAATGGAAAGCGACAAATCTGCTTCATCCGGTTCATACTTCTGCACATACCCTTTTGCGTTCAGTATCTCTTTCAGATCAGACTGCAAAGCGTCCGCATCGACTACCGCTGTTTTGCAAATATGAAGATTTGAGAAAAACCAACCCATTCTTTTGCCCTCTCTTTCTTTGAACAGATTATCAACCAACTTGTACAGTCTATCCCTCTCGAGACATCAATACGACCGTCTCCACATGCGCGGTGCGGGGGAAGAGGTTGAAGCCGCGCGCTTCGCTCACGGTGTAGCCGCGGGACGCGAATACGGCGAGGTCGCGGGCGAGGGTGGCGGGGTCGCAGGAGACGTAGACGATCCTTTCGGGCCGCATCCGCTCCGCGATCAGGGCGGGCAGGCCCTCGCCGAGCCCCTTGCGAGGCGGGTCGACCACCACGACGTCGGGACGCAGGCCCTCCTGCTCCAGCCGGGCGGCGGCCTGCGCGGCGTCGGCACAGAGGAACCGGGCGCTGCCGATCCCGTTGCGCGCGGCGTTGGCGCGGGCGTCCTCGACGGCGGCGGGGACGATCTCCACCCCGACGACGCGGGTGAACCGGTCGGCCATGGACAGCCCGATGGTCCCGGCGCCGCAATAGAGATCGAGCAGGGTCTCTCCCCTGCCCGCCAGCGCGGCGGCGCAGGCGTAGAGCCGCTCGGCCATCTCATGATTGACCTGGTAAAAGGACAGCGGGCTCAGGGAGACCCTGACCCCCGCCAGCGTATCGGTCAGACGACCGTCGCCCCAGAGGGTGCGGCAGTCGCCTGATAGCACGACGTTGGTGTCGGCGGTATTGACGTTGAGCACGACGGTGGCGAGGGCGTCCCCCAGCGCCTCCCGCAGACGGGCGATCAGCCGCTCGGGAGCGGGCAGGGCGGCGCCGTTGCACACGAGGCAGACCATGACCCGGCCCGCGCTGCTTTGGCGCAAATAGACGTGGCGAAGCAGTCCCTGGCGGGTCGCCTCGTCGTAGGCGGTCAGCCCGGTCTCACGCGCGTAGCCGTCCACGGCGGCGAGCGCCCGCTCAAACGCGGGGGGCTGGAGGCGGCAGTCGGGCGCCTCCACGAGGCGATGGCTGCGCGGAGCGTAGAAGCCGAAGCGCAGACCGCCGTCCTCCCCCGCGGCGACGGGATACTGGGCCTTGTTGCGGTAGCCGTCCGGCGCGCCCTGCTCGAAGCCCGAGAGGGTCACGTCCAGCCCGCCGATGCGGCGCAGGCAGTCCTCGATGCGGGCGGCCTTGAGCCGGCCCTCGGCGGCAAAGTCGAGGTGGCGCCAGACGCAGCCGCCGCATTTGCCGAAGGCGGGGCAGTCGGGCGCCACACGGTCGGGCGAAGGGGTGAGCACGCGGGTGAGCTTGCCCACGGCGTAGGAGGCGGTCACCTTGATGATGTGCGCCGCAACGACGTCGCCCGGGGCGGCGGCGGGGACGAAGACGGCCATGCCGTCCACCCGGCCGACGCCCGCGCCCTCGGCGGTCACGCCGGTGACGGTCAGGGTCACGTCGTCGTTCTTTTTCACGCTCATTCGCCCCACTTGCCGGCGGCGATGAGGCGGTTGATGGTGTTATTGTGCTGCAGGTAGGTCTCGTTGTAGTAGAAGTTGCTGTCGGTGTCGGTGACGAA
>CAMHOI010000072.1 GCA_946186725.1 uncultured Clostridia bacterium | reverse complement strand
ATCCTTGCGGCCTTGACTCGGGATCAGGGAGAGCGCGGCGCCGTGCAGGGCTTTGTCCCTGTCCTTGCAGCGCACGACCATCCAGAGCCGGTCAATGGCGCGGGTCATGGCAACATAGAGCAACCGCAGTTCCTCGGCGTTGGTGTCCTTCCTCCCGCGGCGGGAAACGGCCATCTGCGCGACCGTTTTATGAGAGACGGCGTCCTCGTCGTAACAACGGGCGGCGATGCCCATGTTCTCATCGTAAACGATGAATTCCGTGTTGTCCTTTTGATTGGTCCCCTTGGCGGTATCGGCCAGGATGACGACGGGAGACTCCAAGCCCTTGGAGCCGTGGATGCTGAGAACGCGCACGGCGTCCTCTCCCGACTGGATGGGGGCGCACTTTACCTGCTTCTTTTGCTTGATGATGCGATCCCACGAGCGCAGAAAGGCGGTCAATCCGCAGAAGCCGTCCCGCTCATAGCGGGCGGCGTGGCTGACGAACAGCATAAGGTTGGCACAGGCATAGGCGCCGTGCTCCATCCGGTGGACGACGGCGGTCAGGCCGACGTCGTCCATCACCATGCGAATCAGACGGTCTGTGGGCAACGTACCCGCCCAGCGACGATAGCGGTCCAGCCGGGACAGAAAATCGGAGGACTTATGATGCACGGCGGCGTCCGCCTTCAGCGCGGCATAGAGCCCTCTGCCCGGATCGGCCAGGCGGATGCGGACGATCTCATCGCTGGTGAATCCAAACATCGGCGACAGGAGGGTGGCCAGAAGCGGCACGTCGCGCAGAGGGTTGTCAATGGTACGAAGCAAAGAGAGGATCAGCCGGATTTCCTCCCGCTCGTTCAGGTCATCGTTGCTGTCCGACACGGCAGGGATGCCGGCGGCGGCCAAGGCGTTCACATAAACGCTCGCCGTCTTGTTGGCGCCGTTGGGCGAACGAAGCAGAATCGTGACGTCGCTCCAACGCATGGGGCGCAGGCCGACGGACTCGCCCCTGCGGTCGGTGACCTGCATGCCCGCGTCCTTCGCCTGGCGCAGAGCGTGCGCGATATAGCGCGCCTCGTCCGCCGGGTCGTCGGATTCGATCAGGTGAAGCGTGACGGGCGGTTCCTCGCAGGGGGCGAACGTGCCGGAGGCGCGGAGACGGTCAATGTCCGCATATTCCATGTCGCTCGCACCGGTCGTCATGAGAAGACGGAACGTGTGGTTGACAAAATCGCAGATTTCCGGACGGCTGCGGAAATTGTCAGGCAGAGCGATCACGCCCTCGCTGTTCCCGGCGGCGTAGGCGGGCAGTTCGTTGCGCTTGCGGATAAAATTGGCGGGGTTGGCCTGACGGAAGCGGTAGATACACTGCTTTACGTCGCCGACGAGAAACAGATTCTTTCCGCTGTCGGACAGCGCATAGAAAATAGCGTCCTGCAAGTCGTTGGTGTCCTGATACTCATCGACCATGACCTCGCGGTAGCGACGGTTCCACTCCCCCTGCTTGGGAACGGGCCGGCCATCCACGCAGTCGCAGAGGAATTCCAGCGCCTTGTGCTCGATGACGTTGAAATCGTAACTGTTGATCTCCTGCATCTGAGCCAGAAGCCGATCGGCATAATCCATGACAGTACGGCAAAAGATCACGATAGCGCGGCCGACGCGTCGAAGATTCTCCTCCTGCTCCGCGGCGGTCTCGCAATAGGACGAAGATTCCTTCGCCATAAAATCTCTGGCGCCGTCAAGGATGGCTTTCAGCGTGTCGATCCGTTCGGGATCGGATCCCTTCCGCCCTCTCCCGACGCTACAGGTCGGCCTTGTCAGAACGGCGGCACGCACGGCGTCGTAACTGCCGCTTTCGACGGCGGAAAGAACGTTTTGAAGAATCAACGTCATTTCGGCATACACGTCGGCAAACTTGCTCACGGCGACGTCGTTGTCGCCGAACATGGCGGCGCCCGCCTGCAAACGCTGAATGTGGTAGTCGGCGGCTTCCCCGGTGCCGGCCAGCATCTCCTTCGTCCATATACGATCGTTCAAAGGCAGGTCGCGCTCATACTCCCGGATAATCCTTTCCAGCCAAACCTTGGGATACGGCATGGTCGCCGCCTTATTGTAGGCAGCGATCACCTCGGAGACGGCAGGCAAAAAGTCGCCGTTGTCCCAGAGCGCGGTCATCATGTCCCGAAAAGCGTCGGGATCGGAGATCATCAGCGCGTTCAGGGCTTCGCGGGCGGCGCGGTCACACAACAACGCGGTGCGCTCCTCCGAGATGACGCGGAAATCGGGGCTGACGCCCGTTTCGTCGAAATTGCCGCGCAGCAGATCAATGCAGAAGGCGTCGATGGTGCTGATGGCGGCCGAATCAAGATCCGCCTTTTGCTCCAAAGCACGGCGATCCCCCTTGTGATGGTCCAGGTACTCCGCCAACGCGCCCGAAATGCGGCGGCGCATTTCGGCGGCGGCGTTGTTGGTGAACGTAACGATCAAAAGATCGCTGATGTCCACCGGATCGACGGGGTCGGTGATGCGGGCAACGACACGCTCCGTCAGAACCTTGGTCTTGCCCGAGCCGGCCGCGGCGGAGACAAGGATGCTGCCCCTTGCGCCGATGGCGGTCTGCTGTTCTTCAGTCGGCAGGAACGTCATCGCCGCTCACCTCCTCACGCATACGGTTCAGTGCGTCGTCCGTACCCAAGCTTTCCAGTGTGCGGCCGACGGCGTCGTCACGCCGGCATACGGCGCGATAATCGCAGTACTTGCAGGTGGAATACGTATCCAGTTTCAGCGGATCAGCACCGAATTGGCCCCGGTGCAGTCGCTCGCCAAGGTCGACGATCCGACGCAGAATATAGGAACGGATCAGCGCCATGGCAGACGCGGATACGACGTTGTAATTGCTCCGGGTGCTGATTTGAATGTACCGGCTGTCGCCGTAAGCGTTCATCGCGCGCATAGGGGTCTCGTCGTCAAGCAGCAGCCCTTTCATGCGCAGACGCTCATCCTTGGCCTTGCGCCGGGAGATATCGTCAGAATAATCTTCGCGGCTGATGCTCTTGCGCGTCACGGGCATGTAGAGGATCCCGGCGGGCTCGGCGTCTTGATACAGGCCGCTGTCCGTCACGGCAAAGAGGTAAAAGAGCATCTGCATATTGACGCCGGAAAGAAGATCGGAGAGGCGGAAATCCTTGCCGCCGGATTTGTAATCGACCACACGAATATAGGTCTTGCCGTCGGCGCGATAGACGTCCACCCTGTCGACGGAGCCGACGAGCCGAACCGTGCCGCCGGAAACGGAAACGTCCAGCATCGGGCCGCCTTCCCTGCCGATGGACAACTCGAATTGCTCCGGCCGGAACTCAGAATCATTCAGCTCCTCGATCATATGCGCGAGCACGGCGTCAAGGGACACGGCCACACGCTCCAAAAGATAACGGAAATTAACGTCCAACCGATCGTAGCCGCCAAAATTGGCGTCCGCGTAACGACGGATGCCCCTCTCGATCTCGCTGCGGCGCTCATCGGCCGTAAGACGGTCCAGGTCCCTGACGTGATCGCGAAGAATGTTCTCCAGCACGTCGTGGATCAGCGTGCCGCTGCGCGACGCGTCAAAGTCGACCGTTTGATCCGGCTTGGCGCGCAGGGCATACTTGCAGAAATAGGAAAAGGGACACTTTCCGTATTGCTCGGCGCGGGAGGCGGACATGCGAATATCGGCACCGACCAGCTGTTCGGCGCAGGCAGGCGAAACGGAAAAGCTTTCATTCGGGCGAAGCGGCGCGTTCAACAGCCCGCTTCTCGGATCACCGCGGTCCCGAAGCTGATCGGCCAGGGAATCGGTCAGCCCCTGCCTCTCGCCGCAGACGCGTTCAATGGCGGGCAGGACGCCCTCAAAGGCGTCGTCGGCAGTATCGCCGGAATGGAGAAAATGCAGACCTGACATTCCCTGCAGTCTGTTGAGCAGGTCGCCGACAAACTCACTGGGAGACAACTTCTCGCGCTCCAAGGAGGCGACGGAATAGGTCACATACAGCGATTCTGATGGGGCGGTCAGAGCCACGTAGGCAAGAAAACGCTCTCTGACCGATTGCTCCCGGATATAGTCCGGCTGATCAGGATCGCTTAAAAAGAGCAACCGTCGATCTCTGGCAGACAGCAGTCCGCCGGATCTGACAGTGGCGGGGAACACGCCGTAGTTGGCGCCGATGACGAAGACGACGCGGGGCGAGCCGGCGCGCATACGGTCGGCCGAGCCGACAACGACCTCGTCCAGGCGGTCGGGAATGGCGCCCACGTCGGAGGCGGAAAGGAGAATGGAAAACAGCAAATAAAACTCCTCCGGCCCGCAGGTTTCCCCGTCCAAAGCACGCACAGCGTTGTCCAGCGCGGTCATCAGGACGTCCCAGCTGCGGCGGTGAAGATCGGCGTAATAGGCGTCCCCCTCCTCATCCAGGCGGTCGGCGTAGGCGGCCAGGCGGTCATTGACCTTGAGCGTCATGAGCAGGTCGTAAACGGCGCGGCAGGAGGCCTTGGGATCATTCTTTTTGAGAGCGGACGAAAGTGTTTCCACCGGGCGCAGAACCAGGTCGCGGGAAGCCATGATCCGGGCGAGCGCCGCCTCGTCGCGTTCCTTCTCCAGTCCGTTGGGGTTGTCCTCCCAGAGGGAGAGCCAGTCCCTGCCCCGTTTGTTCCACAGCAGCGCATACCCCTCCAGTTCGGAGGACTCCTCCACGGAAAGGGGCGAAAGCACGGATTTGATCAAGGGATAGACTGACTCGGCGGGATAACCGCGCACGGCGCAATCCAGCGCGTTAAGCACAAAGCGGATCAGCGCAAGAGAATCCGCGCCCACGCGGCGGTCATTAAAGCAGGGCACGCGATACCGCTCGCAGGCATTGACGAGATCGGCCTGATAGGCGGCCATGTTACGGGCAATGACTGCGAAGTCGCGGTACCGGTACCCTTCACACCGCACCAGGCGACGGATGGTACGCGCCACAAAGTCAGTCTCGTCTGCGCTGTTGAGGCATTCACAGACGGTCACACTGCCGCCGGCACAGTCGAGGTCGACGGCATCGCCGCGCATCATGCGCTCCACATTGGCGATCACGCTGCCGCGGTATCTGCGCAGACCTTCCATCACCAGGGGGGAGGCGACGGCAACGTTGTGCTCGCGCGCCAGGCGGCAGAGGCGGGAGGCGGTTCGTTTGATGTTGGAGAAGAGACCCATACCGCCGTCGGGATCGTCCAGTCCGTCGGTGCACAGTGAGACATACACGTCCTTCGCTTGGGTCAGAACGCGCTCCAGCACGGCATACTGCTGCTCGGTAAAGGTCCCGAAATCGTCGATGAAGACCATTCTGCCGTCAAAAAACCGGGTGTGGTCCAAATGACTGACCAAGAGGTCGAGATCCTCCAGCGGATCCCGAAAGCGTTTGCCCAGCATCGCACGATACGTGGACA
>CAMHOI010000071.1 GCA_946186725.1 uncultured Clostridia bacterium | reverse complement strand
TCAAAGCGGTCAAGCAAGACCTGCACGTCATGATCCATCCCCGCTCGGTCAAGAGCGTCCGTCTCAACGGCAAGGTGGTCAGCGACGAGGTGGTCAACCGCACGGTACGCTTCCTCATCTGCTATCTCATCCTCTTCGCGGTGTCGGCGGTGATCGTCAGTTTGGACGGCAACGATCTGGAAACCGGGTTCACCTCGGTGGCCGCCACTCTCAACAACATCGGCCCCGGCCTCGCCAAGGTCGGGCCTGCCGGAAACTACGCCGGTTTCTCCGCCTTGAGCAAGGTCGTGTTGATTCTCGATATGCTGATCGGTCGATTGGAGATCTTCCCCATGCTCCTGCTGTTCAGCCCCTCAGCGTGGAAAGGACAATAATATGCAAAGACGTTCCAACGAAAGAAGAAGAAAGAGCGACCCCTGGATCGCGGGGATCGTGCTGGGTCTGGCCGTGATCCTGGGCGCGGTCGCCATCGTGCTTTGGCAAAGGGGCGGGATCGGTCCCACGGCGCAGGAACCCTCCTCGGCGGAAGCGGCGTCCGTGTCGGCGGTATCCTCTTCCCTGCCCGCGATCAGCGTCGCGGCGGACTCGTCCCAGCCCGCGTCGTCGGCGGCGCCCTCTTCCCAGCCGTCCGTTTCCTCCGCCCCGCCGGCCGTCATCCCCGACGGCGAGTTTGTGACGCCCAAGGGCTACACCGTGGTGACCAAGAACGGCATCTCCACCGTCAATGGCGTCCTCATCGTCAACAAAACCTACTCCATCCCCGCGAACTACGCCAGCGGGCTGAGCGCCGAAATGCTGGCCGCCTTCAACAAGATGGCCGCGGCCGCCAAGGAGGAGAAGGGATACACACTGACCATCTTCAGCGGCTTCCGTTCCCATGCCAACCAGATCGCCGTCTACAACGGCCACGTTGCCAGCAAGGGCAAGACGCGGGCCGATCAGGTATCGGCGCGGCCGGGCCACTCCGAGCATGAGACGGGGCTGACCGCCGACATCAACTACGCCGACTCCTCCATTGCGCCGCCCGAGGAGATCGTCTGGATGGATGAAAACTGCTGGCGCTTCGGCTTCATCCTGCGCTACCCGCAGGGTGCCAACGAGGCGACGGGGTACAACTTCGAGCCCTGGCACATGCGCTACATCGGCGATACCGTGCTGGCGCAGGAATTGTATAACGACGGCGAATGGATCAGCTTGGAGGAATACTTCGGATTGACCAGTGTTTACGCCGATTAAAGAAACAAAAAGCCGCCCGACGGGATCCCGTCGGGCGGCTTGTTCGTCATTCTACTTTTTCAGGAAGCGGTCGGCATGGTTCCGGATGACCGAAAAGGTCTCGTCGCTGATGTCGTGCTCCATCTTGCAGGCGTCGGCAGCGGCGTTGGCCTCGTCCACGCCCAGCGCCATCAGCAGCGCGGTCAGCACGGTGTGCCGCTCGTAGATCTTCTCGGCGACGGCACGCCCCTTCTCAGTCAGGGTGAGAGCGCCGTCCCCGGCGACGGTGAGGAATCCGCCATCCTTGAGCTTGTTCACGGCGCGGCTGACCGAGGGCTTGGAAAAGCCCATCTCCTCCGCCACATCAATGGAACGCACGGCGCTCTGCCGGCGGGAAAGGACGAGGATGGTCTCCAGATACATTTCGCCCGATTCGTGCATGGTCATGGGACAGGACCTCCCTTCATAAGGTATTGTAGCACAGGACGGCGATGAAATCAAGCGCCCGCAGACGGTTTGGATAAAACGGACGGAGGCAGGAAGAAAAAAACTGTGAACAATCACGGTTTTTTGCTTTTTTGACAAAAAGCCTTGACAAGTTAGCACACGTTAACTATAATCGAGTGTGAAAGGTTAGCGTTAGGTAACCGCGAGGAAGGAGGATTTGTCATGATGCCTTTGGCACTGGCCGACATCGGCGAGGAATACGTCATCCGCCGCATCGGGGGCTCCCCTGAGGTCAAGCAGCATCTGGAGAACCTCGGCTTCGTCGTGGGCGGCGGGGTGAAGGTGCTCACCTCCCTGTCGGGCAACGTCATCGTCAACGTCAAGGAGACCCGCGTCGCCATCAGCGAAGAGATGGCACGACGCATCTTTATTTGACCGAAAGGAAGGAGCAAAAGAATGAAAACGCTCAAGCAAGCCAAGATCGGAGAGACCGTCAAGGTGGTCAAGCTCCACGGTGAGGGCGCCGTCAAGCGCCGCATCATGGACATGGGGATCACCAAGGGCGTCGAGGTGTACGTCCGCAAGGTCGCGCCTCTGGGCGACCCGGTGGAGGTCACGGTGCGAGGATACGAGCTGTCCCTGCGCAAGGCCGACGCCGATATGATCGAGGTCGAATAAGCGGGTTATTTTTACGCCTGTGGGTTACCCTCGGGTAACCAAAGAAAGGAAGGACGATATGAGCATCAAGATCGCGCTGGCAGGCAATCCGAACAGCGGCAAGACGACGCTGTTCAACGCACTGACCGGCTCCAACCAGTTCGTCGGCAACTGGCCCGGCGTCACGGTGGAAAAGAAGGAGGGCAAGCTCAAGAAGCACGGCGACGTCACCGTCACCGATCTGCCCGGCATCTATTCCCTCTCCCCCTACACGTTGGAGGAGGTCGTGGCGCGCAATTACCTCATTGACGAGCGGCCCGACGCCATCCTCAACATCATCGACGGCACCAATCTGGAGCGCAACCTCTATCTGACCACCCAGTTGACCGAGCTGGGCATCCCCGTTGTGGCGGCCATCAACATGATGGACGTCGTCCGCAAGAACGGGGACAAGATCGACATCAAGGAGCTGTCCCGTCAACTCGGCTGCCCGGTCGTGGAGATCTCCGCGCTGAAGGCGCAGGGCGTCATGGAGGCCGCCGAGGCCGCCATCGCCGCCGCGCAGGGCGGCAAAACGGTGCCCCAGCACACCTTCTCCGGCCCCGTGGAGCACGCGCTCGCTCACATTGAGGAGGCGGCCGTCCACGGCCTGCCCGAGGAGCAGCAGCGGTGGTACGCCATCAAGATCTTCGAGCGGGATGAGAAGGTGCTGCAAAAGCTCTCGCTCGCGCAGGATACCCTCGACCACATCGAACAGGACATCAAGGCGGTCGAGAAGGAGATGGACGACGACGCCGAGAGCGTCATCACCAACGAGCGGTACCTCTACATCGCCACCGTCATCCAATCCTGCTACAAGAAAAAGAACGTCGGCGGCCTGACCCGTTCCGACAAGATCGACAAGATCGTCACCAACCGCTGGCTGGGTCTGCCCATCTTCGCGGTCATTATGTTCGCGGTCTACTGGATCGCCATGGTGGGCGTGGGCGCCCCGGCGACCGACTGGGCCAACGACGGCCTCTTCGGCGACGGCTGGCACCTGTTCGGCATCGGCTCCTCCGCCTATGAGGAGGACGCCGAGGCCTACGGCGACGCCTCCCTGATCGTGGACGGCTACGACGCCTACGTCGAGGAAAACGGCAAGGCGCCCACCGACACGTTTACTTACGAGGTCGAGGACGAGGAGACCCTCGCCGTGGAGACCGAGACCGCCACCCTTAAGGATTACGAGGCGGCGGTCAAGACCCTCGATGAAATGGGCGAGGAGCCCGATCCCGCGGACTACGGCGTCTGGGTGCCGGGCGTACCCGTGCTGGTCGAAGATCTCCTTAACGCTCTCAACGTCGGCGAGGAGGGCGGCGGCGCCATCGTGCGCGGCGTCATTCTGGACGGCATCGTAGCCGGCGTGGGCGCTGTGCTGGGCTTCGTGCCCCAGATGCTGGTGCTCTTCCTGATGCTGGCCTTCCTGGAGGCCTGCGGCTACATGGCGCGTATCGCCTTCGTGCTTGACCGCGTCTTCCGCCGCTTCGGCCTGTCGGGCAAGTCCTTCATCCCCATGCTGATCGGCACGGGCTGCGGCATCCCCGGCATCATGGCCTCGCGCACCATTGAAAACGAGCGCGACCGCCGCATGACCATCATGACCACCACCTTCATCCCCTGCGGCGCGAAGGTGCCCTTCATCGCCATGATCGCGGGCGCCATCTTCGGCGGCAGCGCGTGGGTCGCCACCTCTGCCTACTTCATCGGCATGGCCGCCATCATCCTCTCCGGCATCATGCTCAAGAAAACCAAGATGTTCGCCGGCGAGCCCGCTCCCTTTGTCATGGAGCTGCCCGCTTACCACCTGCCCACCCTGGGCAACGTCCTGCGCTCCATGTGGGAGCGCGGCTGGTCCTTCATCAAGAAGGCCGGCACCATCATCCTGCTGTCCACCATCCTGGTGTGGTTCACCTCCTTCTTCGGCTTCACCGACGACGGCTTCCGTATGCTGGCGGAGGATGAGCTGAGCCAGTCCCTGCTGGCACAGGTCGGCAGCTGGATCTGCTGGATCTTCGCCCCGCTCGGCTGGGGCAACTGGCAGGCGACCGTCGCCTCCATCACCGGCCTGGTCGCCAAAGAGAACATCGTGGGCACCATGGGTATCCTCTACGGCGCCTCCGGCAACGTCTACGACACGCTGGCCGCGACCTTCACCGGCGTGACGGGCTACTCCTTCCTGGTGTTCAACCTGCTGTGCGCCCCCTGCTTCGCCGCCATCGGCGCCATCCGCCGCGAGATGAACAACGCCAAGTGGACCTGGTTCGCCATCGCCTATCAGTGCGGCTTCGCCTATGCGATCGCCCTGATGATCAACCAGTTCGGCGGTCTCTTCACCGGCCATCTCAACGTGATCGGCCTGATCGCCGCGGTGCTGGTGCTGGCGGGCATGATCTTCCTGCTCGTGCGGCCCTACAAGGAAGCCACCAAGCTGACCGCGTCGGTCAAGATCAAGTAACTTCCTCATCGGAAAGGAGTCCTGTATATGCTCTCATGGATGGCCGAAAACGCCGGCACTCTGCTGGTCGCGGCGCTGCTGATCGCGGCGGTGACCGCCATCGTCCTCCTGCTGGTGCGCGACAAGCGCAAGGGCAAGAGCACCTGCGGCGCCAACTGCGCTCACTGTGCCATGGCGGGCTCCTGTCACAAGCAGAAAAGCAAGTAAAGAAAGCGGGGAGGCGCCAGGTGCGGCTCCCCGCTTTTGAGTCAAAGGAGACAACGATATGAAAGAATACGTATTCGACGTCGAGGGCATGGCCTGCGCCATGTGCGAGGCGCACATCAACGACGCGGTGCGCCGCGTTGCCGGGGTCAAAAGCGTCCGCTCCGACCGCCGGGCCAGACAGACCGTCGTCACCGCCGAGACGCTGGACACGCAGGCGGTCATGGAGGCCATCGCGGGTCTGGGGTATTCTCCTCTCGGTGTGAGGGAACAGGAGGCCAAGCCCTCCTTCTGGGCGCGGCTCACGGGCAGAAAGGGATAAGAACATGAACATCGTTGAAATGAAAAACGTCAGCCGCGTCTACGTCAGCGGCGATCACGAGCTGAGGGCGCTCGACGGCGTGGATCTGACCCTGGAGGAAGGCAAGTTCGTCGTCATCCTCGGGCCGAGCGGCGCCGGAAAAAGCACCCTGCTCAACCTGCTGGGCGGACTGGACAGTCCCACAAGCGGCACCATCCTC
>CAMHOI010000070.1 GCA_946186725.1 uncultured Clostridia bacterium | reverse complement strand
AAGTTTTCTCCTCCTTCTGTACAACAGGACGGTCAGCACGACAATGCCGATGAGAAGCACGGCCATCGCGATGAGCAGCGCGGCGGCCGTCAGCGTCCCGGCAAAATGCCAGGGAAAGCCGCCCGTTTCTTCTTCCACACCGACGGCCGGACGCATGTCGTCCTCGGGGAGGGGGATGTCCACGTCTTCGGCGGCGAGGAAGAACTCCGACAACCCGCGCACGGTCATGCGAACAGACGAGACGGTGCCGTCCTCACGGGTCCACGTTTCGGCGGGGCCGATCTCCTCGACGGCGCCGTCCTTTTTGTAGCGGTAGAGCCGCAGGGGCTTGCCGCCGTTCAGCTCCCCCTCGGCGACGGGCAGGACGATCTGCACGGGGAAGTCAAGCTCGACCTCCTCGTCGCAGCCGATGGGATAAAGGCGGCCTTCGGCGCGGTCGGGCAGGCCGTTGTGGGCGACGACGGCGTCCAGCAGAGCAGACAGCGCCTCGCTCGCTTCGCCCGGGCGAAGGGTGGGCGTCGCCCGCGTCAGGGCGGTCAGCTGCGCGGCAAGATCCTCCTCGCTCAGCGCGGCGTAGGCGCTCCTGTCCTCGGGAGCCATATCCTGCGGCTCCACGCGAACGGAGGGGTCGCCCTCGGTGGCGGAGAAGACGTCAAAGCTGCTGTCGCGGTCCTTGGGCAGCTCGACGGCGGGCGCGGAGGAGCCGGGCTCCGGGGCTTGGGAAACGGCGCCGCTCCCGCCGCCGACGACGGGGTTGGGCTGACTGCCGCCGGACGAGCCGGAGCCGGTGTAGACGGTATAGGCCCAGGTCTTGTCGTTGGTAATGATATGGTCGCCCTTCTGCGGCACGTTGCGCACGCCGTCGTTGGCGGAGTCGGGCGGCATGGGGTTGCCGACCAGGACGTAGCCGCTGCCCGAGCACTTGGGGCATTTGTAGCCGTTAGCGCGCACCTTCTGACAGTTGCCGTCCATGCAGGGAGCGCGTCCTGTGCCGTGACAACGGTCGCATTCACCGCCGCCCGTGCCGTGGCAGGACCAGCACGCCTTCCTGCCCGAGCCGCCGCAGTTGCCGCAGGGGCCGGCGTTGCCGTCGGCGGGGATGGGACGGGCTTTGCCGTCGCCGTTGCAGGAGGGGCAGACGTACCAGCCGTTGTCGCACTTACCCTTGCCCTCCTCACCGGGGCAGATCCATCTGCCCGTGCCGCCGCAGCCGTCGCACGGGACGGAGCCGGTGTTGCCGCAGGAGGGGCAGTGATACGCGCCGCTGCCTCCGCAGATGCGGCAGACCTCCAGCTCCTTGGCCGAGGCGGGAAGAGCAAGGACGCCGGTCAGCAGGATCAGCGTCATGGTAATCAGCAGGAAGGATCGGGCTCGTTTCATGGCGGTCTCCTTTCTATACGCCCCAGATCAGGACGCCGCTGACGGCGGCCGTCAGCAGAAGCCAGACGGGCGAAGGGGCCTTGCGCCCCGTTTTCCTGAGGATGGCCTTGCCCCCGAACCAGAGAGCGGCCAGCGCCGCGGTCAGCCCCACGGTACGCCAATCGGGTGAAAGGGCGGATGGCGCGCCAAAGGCGGTCCGCCAGATCATCCAAAGCCCGGTGGCCAGGATGATGCCGATGACGCAGGGGATCATAGCGCGCAGAAGGGCCTGAACGGCGGGGTATTTGAGCAGATTCCTGAAGAGGGCGGTAATGAGCAGCAGAATGACAAAAGCGGGCAGAACAATGGCGAAAGTGGCGACCAGCGCCCCGAGCAGCCCCCCTTGCGACGCGCCGACATAGGTGGCGAGGTTGACGGTGACGGGGCCGGGGGTGGACTCGCTGATGGCGATCATGTCGGCGAGCATATCCTCGCTGATCCAGCCGTAGGAGAGCACGACGTCGCGGATGAGGGGGATGGCGGCGTAGGCGCCGCCGAAGGCGAAGCAGCCCACCTGGAGGAAACCGAGGAAGAGTTCAAGATAGATCATCCCTTCCCGCCTCCCTTCACCGCACGCTGAACGCCGAAGACGATCAGCCCGACGACGGCCGCCGCGATCACGAAAAAGACGGTCGACACGCGAAGCGACAGCACATCCACGGCCAGAACGCCGGCGCAGGAAAGGATCAGGATCACGACGGCAAAAGCGTCCTTCTTCATCTTGGCGATCATACGCACCGCCGCGTCCAGCACCAGAAGGCCCACGGCCGCCCGCACCCCACGGAAGGCGGAGGCGACCCATCGGATCTCCAAAAACCGCTCCAGGAAAGAGGAAATGGCGAAGATGATGACGAAGGAGGGCAGCACCACGCCCAGCGTGGCGACCAGAGCGCCCCAGAACCCCTTCTGCTTATAGCCGACGAAGGCGGCGGCGTTGACGGCGATGGGGCCGGGCGTCGACTCGGCGATGACGGTGACGTTGACCATGTCGTCGTGGGTGATCCACGCCCGCTTGTCCACGCACTCGTTCTCGATCAGGGAGATCATGGCGTAACCGCCCCCGAAGGTGAACAGCCCGATCTTGAAAAAGCAGGCGAACAGCCGCCACAGCATCTTCATGCCTCTCTCCCCTTTCGTCGTTTTTTCCATTCTACCACACTTTCCGCCCGCGCGCAACGAAAATGCCTCTCTGCTTGCGCAAAGAGGCGTTTCGTCAGGACAGGAGCTTTCTCCTCACGTCGGAGAGGTTGCCGATCACGGCCTGGATGTTATTGATGATGAGGGCGTCGGTGACCCCGTAGTTGGCGATGAGGTCGGCGACGGGATCGGTGGTCTTGCGGACGTCGACGACGATCACCCGCTCGTAGTAGTCGATCATATAGGGCGCGAAGGCGTTGCCGTAGGACTCCTTGAACAGGATGAGCACGCGCCCGTTGTGGTTGTCGGTGTCGATGACGGTCAGGGGGTTGTCGCCGCCGATGTACATCCCCGCGTAGGAGTTGGCGTTGGGATTGATGGCGACGGCGCCGCGGCTTCCGATGGTCATGGAATAGCCGACGTGGGGGTAGTGCCCGACGGTGTAATCGGGGTTGCGCTTGAGGTTGGCGTCCCCGCCGGCAAAGGAGTTCAGCGTGCCGATGAAGCCCGTCTTGACGACCGTTTCATAGGTGTCCAGCGCGTAGGGGGTGATGCCGTTGGCCTGGCAGTAGGCCACGCTGGCGTAATAGGCGCCCAGCCCCGTCCAATGGTGATCGGTGCGGTAGAACAGATACTCCCCCGCGTGGGCGGCCATGACGCCGATGGCGTCGGCCTTCCGGATTCGTCCGTCCATCTGGGCGTAGGTGTTTTGGATGAAGTCGCGGGCAGAGTCAAAGGAGGTCCTGTACCCGTCCACGCTGTGAAACACGGCGCACTTTGGCACGATGACGCTGGTGACGTTGAGGGCGGGATATTTCGCGGCGAAGGCGTTGACGACCTCGGCGTAGGCGCCGCTGCCGCCGCTGGCGGCGTAGACCTGCTCATACCCGTAGTCGCCCGCGATGACCACGGCGCCGGACTTGTAGGGCTTGATATCGGCGTGATAGTGGCCCTCGGCGGTGGTCTCGGGGATCAGCTCGGCGGGGGTCGGCTCGCTCGCGCCGCTGTTGTGGGGCGGGGTGTACTGCGCATTGGCGGAGGCGATCAGCTTGCCGCAGACGGTGCAGACCTGTCCCTCGGGTCGGCTCTCGGGCTGATGCCCGTTGGCGGGGGCAAGAACTTCGCCGCACACGGTGCAGACCTGCGCCTCGGTGCAGGTGGGCGCGGCGCCCGGCACGTGTCCCTTGGCGGGGACGAGAACCTCGCCGCACACGGTGCAGACCTGCGCCTCGGTGCAGCTCGCCTCGGCGCCCGGCGCGTGCCCCTTGGCGGGGACGAGGATCTCCTCGCACTCGGTGCAGATCTGCGGCGTGGTGCAGGTGGCGGCGGGACCCGGCACATGCTCATGACGACAGCCGGCCAACACGCCGGCCGACAGCGTAAGGATGAGCAAAACACAGAGCGTTCTCTTCACAGACATCTTCCTTTGTCGTTCTTCCATTCACCCCTATCATATCCCATGGAACGACATTTTTCAACCGTTTTTTCACAGAAAGAAAGCACCGTCTTACGGCGGTGCTTTCTCGCTGGTTTCTTATTTGCCGCAGCCGTTGGGGCAGCCGCCCTGGTTGGCGTCGTACTTGGTGCCGCAGTAGGCGCAGAAGCGGTAGTTGGGCTCTTGCTTCGTCTCCTCGACCGGGGCGGGTGCGGGCTCCTCGACCGGGGCGGGTGCGGGCTCCTCGACCGGGGCGGGCGCGGGCTCAACGGTGGGCTCCACGACGGGAGCGACGGGCCTTTCCGGTTCGGTCTGGGGCAAGGGGCCCATCTTACGGTTGATCTGGCTGGTGTTGGTAACCAGGGTAATGAACAGCATGAACATCTCGAAGACCAGGCGCACCGCGATCGGGCCGACCAGCATCAGGATCAGGCCGGTAGTCCAGTACCAACTGAACAGCATGAAGAAGCCGGCGACCAGGCAAAACACCGTTTCAAAGATATAGAGCGCCTTGAGGATCTTCTCGATCAGGAAGGACTTGAAGTTGACAAGATCGGCCACAAAGCCGAAGAAACCGGTCAGCTTCCGGCGCCTGTTCTCGGGCAAGAGAAAGATAAACGCGAGGACGGTGGCGGCAACGGCGGACAAGGTTCCGAGGATGTAAGCGGCAGTAGTCATGATTTCCTCCTGATCTCAGCGCAAACGCGCTTTTGTTATTCAAATTATATCAACCGTTATCCCGCTTGTCAAGCGGACGACGAAGGGAACGCAGACGGTTTTTCCTCTCATCGGGGACGCGACGGCTTTCGATCGCCTTTTGGATGGCCTTGTTGTGCGTCCAAGCGGGCAGGCGCCCCTCTTCCAGATAGGGCAGAAAGGCGTCGTACTGCTTGGCCAGCCCCGTGGCGAAGTACCAGGCGACCATCGTGCGCAGATAGTAATCCTCACCCGTCAGGGCCGCTACGGCGGCGGGATGGGCGGGGTCGAATCGCTCGCCGAGGAAATAGCGCATCAGCATCCCTACGCCGAAGCGTGCCGTGTACGTCCGCTCCGAACACAGCCATCTCCCAACGGCGGGCAGAAGAGCTTCGGGCCGCCCGGCGAAGGCGGCGGGGGAAAACTGGTCGCAGGTCGCCCAGTTGTCAACGTATGGCAGGAATTGCTCGGTCAGCGCCAGCGCGGCGGCAAAGTCGCGCTCGCGGGCGACGAGAAAGGCGTGGAGCTGATTCTCCTCAAAATAGTCGTGGGGCAGGGCGCGCAGAAAATCAGCCGCTTCGTCGCTGCCGGCCCGGCGCGCCGCCAAGGCGCGTAGAGCGGGGGTGCGCACCCCTATGATGCGCGCCGCGTCGATCGTCGGGATGAGCGACGCCGTGAACGCGCGGTAATTCTCCTCCCCCAGGGCGAACAGCTCCCGTCGGATCTCCGATACCGGCATGCGCTCCCCTCCTTCTCCACAAACGCGGATCGATTATCGCACCGTTGCCAGACATTGAAACACGCCGGCTATATCGTCGTCAATACAAACGGCCTGCTTTTCCACTTGCTTCGGGCAATACGCTTCCCCGTAGTTCAGACAGGCATAG
>CAMHOI010000069.1 GCA_946186725.1 uncultured Clostridia bacterium | reverse complement strand
GAGACCGAGAGCGGTTCTCTGGCGACGCGAAAGCGCAGCGACATCCGCCACCGGTTCGACGTCATGAACGAAAACGAGGGCTGCGTTTACCTCTGTGTCCATCAAAACTTTTACACCGGGCGGGGCCGGGGCGCGCAGGTCTTTTATACCGCCGGGAATGCAGAGGCACAGGCGCTCGCGGGTGCCATCCAGACTGCCGTGGTCGAAGACCTGCAGCCCCGGAACAAGCGGCAGATCAAACCCTGCACCAGCGACGTCTACCTCATCTACCATGCCAGGCAGACCGCCGTGCTGGTGGAATGCGGCTTTCTTTCCGATCCCAATGATCTGCGCGATCTGAAAGACGAAACCTATCAACGCAAGCTGTCCTTCGCCATCGCGAAGGGGCTGGCGGCCTATCTGAACGGGAGGGATACCCCTTGAACAAAGCGAAAAGCATCTATCTCTGCTCCGAGTGCGGCTACGAAAGCCCGCGATGGTACGGCAAGTGCCCGGGTTGCGGCGCCTGGAACTCTCTGATCGAGACGCCGGTCGAGGCGGCGGCACCGACCGCCAAGCGGCCGTCCGCTTCGGTGGGCGGGACGGTGAGCGCGGCACCGCTGGCCGCGCTGAACGCCGACGCCGAGCACCGCTACCACACCGGCGTGGGCGAGCTGGACCGCGTCCTGGGCGGCGGGGTGGTCAAGGGCTCGCTGGTCCTGCTGGGGGGCGACCCCGGCATCGGCAAGTCCACCATGATGCTTCAAATCTGCGAGTACCTGGGCCGGACCCTGCGGGTGCTCTACGTTACGGGTGAGGAATCCCAGCGTCAGCTCAAGATCCGCGCCGATCGGCTGCACGTGACGACGGAGAACCTGTCCGTCATGGCGGCGACCGACGCGCAGGCCATCTGCGAATACATCCGGTCGGACAAGCCCGACCTGGTCATCATCGACTCCATCCAGACCATGGTCATCGACGCCCTCTCCTCCTCACCGGGGAGCGTGCCGCAGGTGCGGGAATGCACCAACCTCTTCCTGCGCACCGCCAAGACCAGCGACATTCCCATCTTCATCATCGGCCACGTCAACAAGGACGGCGCCATCGCCGGGCCGAAGGTCATGGAGCACATCGTGGACGCGGTGCTCTACTTCGAGGGCGACCGCAACCTCTCCTACCGCATCCTGCGGGCGGTCAAGAACCGCTTTGGCTCCACCAACGAGATCGGCGTGTTCGAGATGCGGGACGACGGCCTTGCCGAGGTCGAGAACCCCTCCGCGATGCTCCTTTCGGGGCGGCCGGTGGGCGTATCGGGCACCTGCGTGGCCTGCGCGTTGGAGGGAAGCCGGCCCATTCTGGCCGAGGTGCAGGGGCTGGCTGCCTCCTCGGGAATGGCCAATCCCCGCCGCACGGCGACGGGCTTTGACTACAACCGCTTCAACCTCATCCTCGCCGTGCTGGAGCGGCGGTGCGGGTACGTGTTCTCCAACATGGACACCTACGTCAACGTCATCGGCGGCTTCCGTCTGGATGAGCCGGCGGGCGACCTGCCCGTTGCGCTGACGCTGGTGAGCAGTCTCAAGGACGTACCCATCGCAGAGGACCTGGTCGCCTTCGGAGAGATCGGGCTGGCGGGCGAAGTGCGGGCCGTCTCCCAGGTCGAGCAGCGCATCCGCGAGGCGGCGCGGCTTGGCTTTGCGAAATGCATCGTCCCTCACGCCTGTCTCAAGCAGATCCGTCCCGTCGACGGGGTGGAGATATACGGCGTCAAGACCCTGCGGCAGGCCGTGGAGCTGGCGATGCAATAAGCACCGGAAAGTACAAAAGCGGGAAGCGATCGCTTCCCGCTTTTGTTATTTTTGCTTGCGTTTTGGCCAGAGGCGGAACGTCATGGGATAAAGAGCGACGCCCGCGACGCTGAGAATGAAATAGCGGATGACGTTGGCATAAGGCAGATCGGTGACCAAACCAAGCCCGGCTTTGAGTCCGACGCGCAAGCCGAGCAGAAGGCCCAGACCCAGCAGGATCTTGAGCGCCTGCACCCACCAGGGGGCTTCCTGCTCAAATCGGACGAAGCGGCGCTCGATCTCCCCGCCGATGAGGAGGCCGAAGGCGGTGCCGGTCAGGGCGCACATATTCAGGGTGCCGCCCGTGCCGCCTTCCGCCTCGGTAACGGCAGCCAACACGGTCGCGGCCACGCACAAAGCGGCGACCGCGGCAACGCAGAGGAAGGAGACGAGGGGCTTGTCCTTCGCCTTGCGGAAGAGAAGCTCGCTCAACAGAAGGGTGCAAACACCCAACAGCAGGCCGACGACGACGTCAAGCAGAGTATGTACGCCCAGATACATCCGCGAAAATGCGACCGTCAGTGCGAGGACCACGCTGACAACATAGGCCCAGGGGCGCTCGAGCTTTCGGGCAACGCCGCCGAAAAGCATGGTCGCGGCCGCCGTATGGCCCGATGGGAAAGACCAGCCGGTAGCGCCGGCGCGGGCTGACTCGACAATCTTGAGGGAGGGATCGATGACCCAGGGGCGGGGGATGCGGCAGACGACCTTGAGCCCCAGACCGCAAAAGGTGCCGGCCAGGTAGACGAAGAGGAAGCGGTAGCCGTATTTCTTATCCACACACCAGAAGAGGATAAGCCCGACAAAAAGGAAGACGGTCCCCTCTCCCAACCAGGTGACGGCGCTCATCAGGGCGTCCAGCACCGGGGTGCGCCACGCAGCAATAGCGCGCAGCAGCTCAATCATCCAGGTGAAAAAGGCGCTGTCGGTGGCGATGGCCATGGGATCTCTCCTTTCGGAGGTATTGTATCACACGCCTTTTTCTTTGGCAAGAGGGCGCAGAGCGATCAGCGCCACCACGGCGATCAGGGGGAAACCCGCGGCGATCAGCAGGCCGAAGGAGAGGGAGTCGCCCCTGCTTTGCGCAAGCAGGCCGACGGCGGCGGGGCCGACAGAGCAGCCGACGTCGCCCGCCAACGCCAGGATGGCGTACATGAGCTTGCCCCCGCGCACCAGCTTGGCGGCGAGGGTGAGGGTGCCGGGCCAGAGGACGCCGACGCTCAAGCCGCACAGACAGCAGCCCGCCAGCGACAGCCAAGGCCAAGGTGAAAGCGCCGTCAGCAGATAGCCGGCCGCACAGGCGGCGGCGCCGCCGAGCATGACCTTGCGCAAGTTCCATCTCTCCCCTTTCAGGCCGAAGAGAAGGCGGGCGACGCCCATGGCGGCGGCAAAGAGGCAGATCCCGGCGAGGTCGCCCGCCGATTTGGTCAGGCCAAGCCCCTTTTCGGCGAAGGCGGAGGCCCACTGGGAAACGGCCACCTCGGCGGCGCCCGCCGCGGCAATGACGGTCAACAGCAGGAGGAAGGGCCCCGTGCGCCGGGGAGCGGACCGGCTCTCCCGTTCCTCGGGGAGAGAATAGATCGGTACCAGCCCGAACCAAACGGCGTTGAGCGCGGGCAGGATCGCCCACAGCAGGCAGGCGGCGCGCCACCACGCGATCCCGACCAGAGCAAAAAAGGCGGTGGTCAGCAACACGACGATGACCTGACCCCAGGAGTAAGCCGAGTGGAGAAGATTCATCAAGGTGGTCTTGCGCCGCACGGGACAGGCCTCGATCAAGGGGCTCACGACCACCTCAAGGAGACCGCCGCCCACGGCGTAGAGAAGGGCTGCGATCATGATCCCGGTGAAGGGCACCATCCTCCCCGGCAAAACCGCCAGCAGAAGAAAGCCGACGGCGCAGAAGAGGTGGGCGGCGACGGCGAGAGCGCGAAGGGAAAAACAGCGCATCAGCAGTGGCGAGAGCGCATCCACGATCAACTGGACCGCAAAGGACAGAAAAACGAGCAAAGACAGCTCCTCCAGCGTGACGCCGAAGGAGCTCCTGAATGTGCTAAAGAGCAGAGGCGCGAGAGTGGCGACAACGGCCTGCGTAACGTAGCCGAGGGCGCAGGCGGTCAGAGTGTGACGGGGGCCGAGATGAAGCATGACGGTTCCTTTCGGTTCATAAGGAAAACGCCCATCGCAGGATGGGCGTTTCGGCTTTAGTCGGTGGTGTAGGGCAGCAGAGCGATCATGCGGGCGCGCTTGATGGCGGTGGTCAGATCGCGCTGATGCTGGGCGCAGGTGCCGGTGGTGCGGCGGGACAGGATCTTGCCGCGCTCGGAGATGTACTTGCGCAGGCGGGCGATGTCCTTGTAATCAATGGCTTCCACGCGGTCCACACAGAACATGCAGACCTTCTTGCGGCCCTTGCGGCGCACGGGGCGCTCGGGGCGCTCGGGGCGCTCGGGGCGCTCAGCCCTTTCCGTTTTTTCCATGAGGATAACCTCCTTTTCGTTAGGTCAGGCGATCAGAACGGCAGGTCGTCCGAATCGTCCTCAAATTCAGAGAATTCGTTGGCACCGGCGTTGTTGATGGCGGGTGCCGGGGCGGCAGCGTTGCTCCGGGGAGCGCCGTCACGCTTGCCTTCGGCAAAATAGGCGTGATCACAGACGATCTCCCATGCGCGGCGCTTGTTGCCCTCCCGGTCGGTGTAAGAGCGGACCTGAATGCTGCCTTCCACACAGACGAGCTGCCCCTTGACGAAATACTTGCTGGTAAATTCCGCGGTATTTCTCCAGGCAACGACGTCCAGGAAATCGGTCACGCGCTCGTCGCCCGAGGCAAAGTTGCGCTCGACGGCAAGGGTGAAGGACGTGACGGGGACGTTGCTGGCGGTGTGGCGCAGTTCGGGATTGTCGGTCAGACGACCCATGACGATGACGCGATTCAGCATTTTGACTTCCCCCTTACTTGCGGATGATCATAGAGCGCAGCACGCCGTCCGTGATGTGGAGAACACGGTCCAGCTCCGCCGGGAACTCGGCGCCGCTCTTGAAGGTCACGAGGACGTAATACCCTTCGGGCTCATCGTTGATGGGATAGGCAAGTCTGCGCTTCCCCCACTCATCGACGGCTACCTCGGACCCGTTGGCCTCGATCATGGTTTTGAACTTCTCCACCAGGGCGGCCGTGGCCTCTTCCCCCTGCTGCACGGAGAACACCATGACGATCTCGTACGAGTTGACAATAGACATTCGTTAGCACCTCCTTATGGACTTTTGGCCCCCGAAACGGGGGCAAGGGGTGCCCGCTTCACAGCGAGCGGAAGTATTTTATCACAGTTTGGCCTCAAAGTCAAGGGAAAAACGGCATTATTTCGGCATTCGGCGTCGGGCGGCGAGGTTGACGCTCAACACCCCGCTCAGGGCGGCGATCGTCAGGCAGAGGGCCAGACGGATGGGAGTGACGGGGGTAAACTCCACGCCGCTGACAAACAGGGAGATCAGCGTATTCAACGCCCAGAGCGCCAGCCCGGCGCTCCCGCCGACGATCAGGCCCTGCTCTCTGCGACGGCGGGCCGCGACGAAGCCGCTCACGGCGGCGCCCGCGCTCAGGCAGGCGGTGCCGATGGGAACGGCGGCGGCAGGGGGCATATCCTTTTGGGTAAGGAGCAAGGCGCACAGGGTCACCCCCGCCAGCAGAGCGGCCAGACCGCTGACCAACCCCCAAAGCAGAGCCATGGGCATCGTATCCTTCTCCCGAAGGGGCTGACGTTTCATACAAAAAACCTCCCGAATACGCTTTG
>CAMHOI010000068.1 GCA_946186725.1 uncultured Clostridia bacterium | reverse complement strand
AGGCGCCCAGGGTGTCCACCACGAGGATCTCCCGCTCCGGGAACTCCTCCCGCAGGGCGGCGGCGGTCAGCGTCGCCTGATCGCAGGAGCCGCTGATGCCCGAGGACATGCTCACGAACAGCACGTCCTCCCCCCGCGCCAGCACGGGGCGCATGAAGTCCTCATAGGCGCCGGGCGTGATCTGGGAGGTGGTGATCTTCTCCCCCTCGCGCATGGCCGCGTAAAAGGCGGCGCCGTCAAAATGCTCGGTATCCAGGCAGGTGCGATCCTCTCCCCTGACAAAATAATGAAAGGGGATGGCAAGCACATGGTTTTCCTCCAGCCAGACCCGGTCAAGGTTGGCGGACGTGTCGGTAAGAATGGCAAACACAAAGGGTCCCTCCGTAAAAATCATACGCTTCATAGGGTACCACATTCGATCCTCCTCTGTCAAGGCAAAAAAGCCCTCCCGCCGCTTGACTTTACTCCCGCGCGGGACTACAATGGAGACAGACACAACACGAAGGAAACGAGGAGAAGGATATGCCCTTTCTGATCATGCGCTACCCGGAGAACAAAGCCAAGGCCGTCACCTTCAGCTACGACGACAACCACGTCTACAACCGCCATCTGCTGGAGATCATCGACCGCCACGGGATCAAATGCACCTTCAACATCAACAGCGCGGGGATCCGCCGCGGCACCGCCATGCTGACGGAGGATCTGCAGACCATGCTCGACCACGGGCACGAGATCGCCATTCACGGCGCCGAGCACATTGCCCCCGGCATGGTGCCCCTGCCCCAGGCGGTGCGGGACGACCTGCTCTGCCGCGAGGAGCTGGAGAAGATGCTCGGGCGCATCATCCGCGGCATGGCCTACCCCAACAGCGGGGTGTTGCGCTTCTACAACGGCGCCGACTACGCGCAGGTGCGCGACTACCTCAAGGCCATCGGCATCGTCTATTCCCGCACCCTTGGCGCCGACAATGACAAGTTCCTTCTGCCCGACGACTGGTGGAACTGGAACCCCACCGCCCACCACAACAACGGCAACCTTTTCACTTATATCGACAAATTCCTCGCCCTGGACCCCAGCGACGGTTATCCCAACAACCGCCACGTCCGGCTCTTCTACCTGTGGGGCCACTCCTTTGAGTTCGAGAACAAGGGCAACTGGGACCGGCTGGAGGAGATCTGCGAAAAGCTGGGCGGCCACGAGGATATCTGGTACGCCACCAACATCGAGATCCACGATTACGTGGAGGCCTACCGCGCCATGCAGACCAGCGTGAACTGCGACATCGTCCACAATCCCACCGCCACCAAGCTCTGGTTTCAGGCCGACGGCAAGGATTACACTCTCGCCCCCGGCGAAACGATCGAACTGTAAGCCGCAAAAAAGCAGCCCCCGACCGGGGGCTGCTTTTTTATTGTTCGATCCGGTGCGTCGGCTGGGCGATCCCGGCGGCGGTCATGGCGCGGCCGACCGCCTCGGTCAGCTCGTAGTATACCGTCCAGTAGTCCTTGTTTTTGCACCAGCAGCGGGCGGTGAAGTTCATGCTTTCCTCCCCGAAGGGCTCCTGGAGCACGGTGGGTGCGGGATCCGTCAGCACGAGACCGCACCCCTCCATCGCCCCGGTCAGCAGGGCGCGGATCCGCTCGGGATCCTCGGTGCGGGCGCAGGGGAAGGGGACGTCCACGCGGCGGCGCTTCTCGGAGGAATAATTGGTGACGTTGGCGTTCATCAGGGAGCCGTTGGGCACCGATACCCGCTTGCCGTCCGGGGTGAGAAAAACGGAATAGAACAGGGTGATCTCCTTGACCGTGCCGGAAGCGCCCGAGGCCTCCACGTAGTCGCCAACGTGGAAGGGCTTGAAGATCATCAGCATGATGCCCCCCGCGAGGTTGGACAGCGCCCCCTGCAAGGCGAGGCCGACCGCCACGCCCGCCGAGGCGAGCACCGCCACCACCGAGCTCATGGGCACCCCGAGGATGCCGATCACGCTGACGATGAGCAGGACGGTAAGTCCCACCCGGACGAAGCTGAGGGTAAAGCTCTTGACCTCCCCGCTCGCGCGGTTCAGCAGTCTGCCCTTCTCGAGCAGGCGCATCAGGACGCGGATGAGCAGCGCGCCGATGAGCAGCGCCGCCAGTGCGGAGAGGATGCGCCCACCCACGCTGACCAACAGGGGTCGGATCTCGTCAAGCCATTCTTTCATAATCTTCTCCTTTACTCAAAAAAGGGAACGAGCGAGCCCGTTCCCTTTTTGCGTTGTCGTGGGATCAATACATCCCGCCCATACCGCCGCCCATGCCGCCGGCGGCACCGGCCGCCGCGGCCGCGGCCGCCTTGTCCTCCTTGTTCTCGGCCACGAGGGACTCGGTGGTCAGGAGCATGGAGGCCACGCTCGCCGCGTTCTGCAGCGCGGAGCGGGTGACCTTGGCGGGGTCGACGATGCCCGCCTCGAGCATATCGGTGTAGACTTCCTTATAGGCGTCGAAGCCGTAGTTGACCTTGCCGCTGGAGAGGACCTTGTCAACGATGATGCTGCCCTCAATGCCCGCGTTGATGGCGATCTGGCGCATGGGCTCCTCGAGCGCCCTGCGCACGATGCGCACGCCGGTGCGCTCGTCGCCCTCGGTCTGTTCGAGGACTTCCTCCACGGCCTTGGCCGTGTTCAGCAGGGCCACGCCGCCGCCGGCGACGATGCCCTCCTCGACAGCCGCCTTGGTGGAGGCCAGGGCGTCCTCGATGCGGAGCTTCTTCTCCTTCATCTCGATCTCGGTGGCCGCGCCGACCTTGATGACGGCGACGCCGCCGGCGAGCTTGGCCAGACGCTCCTGCAGCTTCTCACGGTCGAAGTCGGAGGTGGTCGTCTCGATCTGGGTGCGGATCTGGGCCACGCGGGCGGCGATCTGATCCTTCTCGCCCGCGCCGTCGACGATGATGGTGTTCTCCTTGGTCACCTTGACCTGACGGGCGCGGCCGAGCTGGACGATCTGGGTGTCCTTGAGCTCCAGGCCGAGCTCGGAAGTGATGACCTCGCCGCCGGTCAGCACGGCGATGTCGCGGAGCATCTCCTTGCGGCGGTCGCCGAAGCCGGGCGCCTTGACGCCCACGCAGGTGAAGGTGCCGCGCAGCTTGTTGAGAATGAGGGTGGTCAGCGCCTCGCCCTCGATGTCCTCGGCGATGATGAGGAGCTTCTTGCCCGCCTGGACGATCTGTTCGAGCAGGGGGAGGATCTCCTGGATGTTGGAGATCTTCTTGTCGGTGATGAGGATGTAGGCGTCGTCGATGACGGCCTCCATCTTATCGGTGTCGGTGCACATATAGGGGGTGATGTAGCCGCGGTCGAACATCATGCCCTCCACGACCTCGGAATAGGTCTCGGCGGTCTTGGACTCCTCCACGGTGATGACGCCGTCGTGGGAGACCTTCTCCATGGCCTCGGCGATCAGGTTGCCGATGAACTCGTCCCCGGCCGAGATGGTGGCCACGCGGGCGATGTCCTTGGACCCGTCGACGGTCTTGGCGTTCTTCCCGATGGCTTCAACGGCGGCGTCGACGGCCTTCTTGATGCCCTTGCGCACGACCATGGGGTTGGCGCCCGCGGCGATGTTCTTCATGCCCTCGCGGACCAGCGCCTGAGCGAGCAGGGTGGCGGTGGTGGTGCCGTCGCCGGCGATGTCGTTGGTCTTGGTGGCGACCTCCTTGACCATCTGGGCGCCCATGTTCTCAAAGGGGTCGGTCAGCTCGATGTCCTTGGCGATGGTGACGCCGTCGTTGGTGATCAGCGGCGCGCCGTAGCTGCGGTCGAGCACCACGTTGCGGCCCTTGGGGCCGAGGGTGACCTTGACGGTGTTGGCCAGCTTGTCGACGCCGGCCTGCAGGGCCTTGCGGGCCTGCTCTCCGTAAATGATATCTTTTGCCATGGTAAATACCTTCTTTCTTGCGGCGCCGTCTTATTCGACGACGGCGAGGATGTCGGACTGACGCAGGATGGTGTACTCGACGCCGTCGATCTTGACCTCGGTGCCCGAGTACTTGGACATGATGACTCTGTCGCCGACGTTGAGATACATTTTCACTTCCTTGCCGTCCACGATGCCGCCGGGACCGACGGCGACCACTTCGGCGATCTGGGGCTTCTCCTGCGCCGAGGCGGCGAGCAGGATCCCGCTCTTGGTGGTTTCCTCGGCCTCGATCATCTTGATGACGACGCGGTCGGTAAGCGGTTTGATGGTCATGATTCATTCCTCCTATTCCATGCAAACGCATCAAAACATAGATTTAGCACTCTATGACCCCGAGTGCTAAATCTATTGTAACCTATTTTCCGAAAAAATCAAGAGCAAAACGGAAATTTTTTGAAAAAATTTATCTTGCGGCGACAGGGCGCGCCAGCGGCTTTTTCTCCTTGGTCAAACAGGCGGGCAGAATAAAGCGCAGCCCCTTCTCAACCACCTCGGTGGTGATGGCGCAACGGCGGACGATCTCCCCGTCCATGACCACGGGCAATTCTTCGCTCGCCTGCACAGCGATACGGCGGGCGCTGACGCTGGTCACGACGTCGCTCGCGGCCGTATGGGTCCCCTTGCGATAGAGGGGCAGAAGCTTGAGAAACCGGCCGTGACTCACGGCCCTGACCAGCATGAGGTTGAGGCGGCGTGAGGTCGGATCGGCGTCGGGCGCGCTCCGGATCCCACCGCCCTGGTACTGCCCCTTGGCGGCAATGGCAAAGAGAAAGTCGCCGCGGATCGGTTCCCCGTTGTCGACGGTGACGGTCATCTCATGCCCCAGTTTGCCCAGGAAGGTGTAGAAGATGGAGAGCAGGTAGGCCATGCTCCCGCTGACCAGGGGCTTACTCTTGAAGAGGCGCACGTTGTCCGCCACAGCCGCGTCGAAGCCCATGGAGCACTGATTGACGGACCACATCCCGTCGGTGCGCATCAGATCGACCTCGACGGAGTCCCCCTTCACCTGCCCGGCCACGTCCAGGAACGCCTCGGCACTGCCGAAGGAGGCGACGTAGTCGTTGCCCGACCCGCAGGGAAAACAGCCCACCTCGACGTTGGGATAGCCGACGGCGCCGTTGACCACCTCGTGCAGGGTGCCGTCCCCACCGCAGGCGTACAGACGGATCGCCTCCCCCGAGGAGACGTATTCCCGCGCCAGGCGGGTCGCGTCGCCCGGGCCGGCGGTATGCACGATCTCATAGCTTCCCCCGCACTCGGCGAAATAGGCCTCGATCCGGGGGATGAGCAGAACGGTCTGCTTCCCCCGTCCGGCGGCGTTGTTGACAATGAAGACGTGGCGCACGTTACCTCTCTCCTTGTCCTTTGAAGTAGAAGTAGACCTGACAGGGCCGGTTGCCGTTGTAGAGCTTGCGGCGTTTGTCGGCGGGGCGGCCGAAGCACACCTCGAACTGCTCGTGGGAGGTGATGACGGTCGTCCGCCAGCCGTAGCCCTTGGGAAAGACCCGTCCCATGATCCCGTAAAGCCGCTCGGCCTGTTCAAGATCGAGCATCCTGTCCCCGTAGGGCGGATTGGTGATGATGACGCCGCGGGGCGTATCGGGCGCGAAGCCGGCCACGTCGGCTTCCGAGGCGGAAACGCAGTCGTCCGCCCCGGCCTTTTTGGCGTTGGCCAGCGTCAGAGCAACGCAGGCGGGATCGCTGTCGCT
>CAMHOI010000067.1 GCA_946186725.1 uncultured Clostridia bacterium | reverse complement strand
GACATTGTACTTCGCGACGATCTTTTCAGCCTGAGTGCCCTTTCCCGCGCCGGGAGGTCCTACAAGGATGATTCTCATCTCAGGTCCTCCTAGAAGCGGAGCAGTCCCCTGCCGCCCTTGGCGCGCTTGAGGACCCCCTCATAATTGCGCATCAGAAGCTGGCTGTTGACCTGCTGCACGATCTCGAGCGCCACGCCCACGACGATCAGCACCGAAGTGCCGCCGAAGTAGAAGCTCGTGATGCCGAACAGGTTCGTGAGAAGATCAGGGATCAGGGCCACAACGACCAGGAACAGCGATCCCACAAACGTCACTCGGGAAGCGACCTTCTCGATGTAATCGGAAGTCGGCTTGCCGGGACGGATGCCGAGGATAAAGCCGCCGTTCTTCTTCATGTTGTCAGCGATGTCAGTCGGATTGAAGACCATCGCCGTGTAGAAGAAGCCGAAGAAGACGATCAGGATCACATACAGCACCGTGTAAAGCCAGCTGCCAGGAGCAAAAGCATTTGCCAGGCGGGCGGCAACATCGCCGTTGAAGAAGCGCAGGAGCGTCGAGGGGAAGATCAGCAGCGACGACGCGAAGATGATCGGCATAACGCCGCCCATGTTCACGCGCAGAGGAATGAAACTGCTCTGACCGCCATAGACGCGGTTGCCCACCACACGCTTGGCGTACTGGACAGGCAGGCGGCGCTGGCCCTCTTCAAGAAGCACCGCGCCCGCAAGCACGGCGACCATGACGACAAGAGCCAGAATCAGCGTCACGACGTTCAGTTCACCGGAGCTGACCATGGAGAACGTCTGAATCACCGCCGGGAACAGGCGGGCAACGATACCGGAGAAGATCAGCAGCGAAATGCCGTTGCCCAGACCGTGATCGGTCATCTCTTCGCCCAGCCACATCACTGCGACCGAACCAGCCACAGCGGTGATGACCGCAACGACAAACGCAAGTCCCGTCGCGGCGAGAACGCCGGCGCGGCTCAGCCACATCGTCATACCAAACGCCTGGACAAAAGCGAAGAAGATCGCGCCGTAACGCGTGTACTGCGTCATCTTCTTCTGCCCCTGCGGGCCTTCCTTCTGCATGCGCTGAAGCGCAGGGAAAATCACCGCAGCCAGCTGCATCACAATGCTCGCGTTGATGTAAGGAGCAACGCCAAGCGAGAAAATACTGAACCTTCTCAGCGCACCGCCAGCAAACATATCCAGGAAGCCGAGAACACCGTTGCCGGTGAAAAGCTGCTCCATCGCAGCCTTATCGATGCCGGGCACCGGGATCTGGGCTCCCAGACGAAAGACGAAAAGCATTCCCAGAGTAAAGAGAATGCGTCTTTTAAGATCCGGAAGTTTGAATACGTCGCGGAAGGTATCAGCCACTCTAGATCACCTCGGCGGTTCCGCCGGCGGCGGCGATCTTCGAAGCAGCAGACTTGCTGAAAGCGTTCGCCTTGATCGTCAGCGGCTTGGAAAGCTCGCCGTCGCCAAGGATCTTGACCGGCGTATCCATATCGCGGACGAGGCCGAAAGCGAACAGCTCGTTCACCGTGATGACGGCACCGTCCTTGAAGATCTCGGCGATGTCGCCAAGATTGGCGATCTGATACACCTTGGCAAAGTTGTAGTTGTTGAAACCGCGCTTGGGCGTACGGCGCACCAGAGGCATCTGGCCGCCTTCAAAGCCAGGACGGATGCTGCTGCCGGAGCGTGAGCCGTAACCCTTCGTGCCCCTGCCGGCAGTCTTGCCGTTGCCGCTGCCGATGCCGCAGCCAACGCGCTTCGCTTTGCGCTTGGAGCCTTCGGCCGGACGCAGATCACTCAGATTCATTGGTCATGCCCCCTTATTCGTCGACGACCGTGCACTCGACAAGGTGAGCCACAGCGCGGACCATGCCGCGGATCTGAGGCGTATCCTCGTGAATGACCACAGAATTCAGTTTATGAAAGCCCAGCGCCTTGATGGTGCGGGACTGACGCTCAGGACGGCCGATGTCGCTTTTCTTCCAGACGATACGAAGTTTAGCCATGATCGCGACCTCCTAAGCGTTTTCCTTTTTCTTGCCGCGCAGAGCCATGATCTCGTCATGCGTGCGCAGAGCAGCGACGGCAGCCAGAGTGGCGCGGGCAACGTTGACAGGGTTGGACGTGCGTCCGACGACCTTGGTCATAACGTCCTTGATTCCGCCGAGCTCCATAATGGCACGCACGACGCTGCCGGCGATAACGCCGGTACCGTCAACGGCGGGACGAAGAAGCACCGCAGCCGAACCATAGCGGCCCAGGACAGGATGCGGGATGGTGTTGCCGTTGCGCTTCACGAAAAGCATATCCTTTTTCGCGTCTTCCATGCCCTTGCGGACAGCCTCGGAAATTTCACGAGCCTTGCCCATGCCGATGCCGACATTGCCTTCACCATCGCCGACAGCAAGAAGGATGCTGAAGCGGAATCTCTTTCCGCCCTTGACCGTCTTGCTGACACGGTTGATGAAAATTACGCGCTCGTTCAGCTCGCTTCCGCTCGCAGACTGTTTTTCGGTCATTGAAATTCCTCCTTAGAGCTTCAAGCCGGCTTCACGGGCAGCCTCGGCGATAGCCTGAACGCGGCCGTGATACACATGACCACCGCGGTCGAAGACGACTTCGGTGATGCCCTTCTCTTTCGCGCGCTCCGCAACGAGCTTGCCCACGACCTTCGCAGCGGCGACAGTGCAGTGGCCGCCCTCAAGGCCGTCAGCAACAGCCTTTTCCTTCGTGGAAACGGAGAACAGCGTGTGGCCGACGGTGTCGTCGATCACCTGAACGTAGATCTCCTTCAGGCTGCGGAACACGGAAAGTCTCGGTCTCTCCGCCGTGCCGGAAACACTCTTGCGAAGGCGGTCATGACGAAGGAGACGCATGCTGTTTCTGCTTTTTGATTTAATCATATCAGGTCACCTCGTCTTACTTGGATGCGGTCTTGCCGGCCTTGCGCAGGATGTGCTCGCCCAGGTAGTGGATGCCCTTGCCCTTGTAAGGCTCAGGTCCGCGGTAACCGCGGATGATCGCGGAAATCTGCCCCACGACCTGCTTGTCGGCGCCTTTGACGTGAATCTTCGTCGCGCCCTCGACCTCAAAGGTGATGCCCTGAGGGGGAACGACTTCGATCGGGTGAGAATAACCAAGGTTCAGAACGAGGTCCTTGCCCTTCATCGCGGCGCGGTAACCGACGCCCTCGATCTCCAGGGTCTTCGTGAATCCCTCAGTCACGCCCGTGACCATGTTGTTGATCATCGCACGGATCATGCCGTGAGCGGCCTTGGTGGCCTTCTCTTCGTTGGCGCGGGAGACGTGCACAACGCCGTCCTTCACTTCAACGGCGATGTTCTTGGAAAGAGGCATGGACAGCTCGCCGTTCTTACCCTTGACAACGATCTGCTGATCCTTGACTTCCACGCTGGCTCCCTTGGGGAGAGTGATGGGTTTGCGTCCTAATCTCGACATGTTCGGTCCCTCACCTTACCAGACATAGCAGATGACTTCTCCGCCAAGTCCAAGAAGACGAGCTTCGGCGTCAGTCTTCAGACCCTGAGAAGTCGAAACAATGGCGATTCCCAAGCCGCCCATGACGCGGGGCAGCTTGTCCTTGCCAACATAAATACGGCGGCCGGGCTTGCTCATGCGGCGAAGGCCCTGAACGACGCGTTCACGGTTCGGCCCGTAGTTCATGAAGACCTTGATGGTGCCGCAAGGCTTCTTCGGGTCGTTGAGGACCTTGTAGTTGCGGATGTAACCTTCACTTTTCAGGATCTTCGCAATCCCGAGCTTCATCTTGCTGATCGGGATATCGACGCTCTCATGGTAGACCATGTTCGCGTTGCGAATTCTCGTGAGCATATCCGCAATCGGATCGTTAACGTACATGAAAGTTCCCCTTTCTAAGAGTTGAGAGCTGGTATTTCTACCAGCTCGATTTTACGATTCCGGGAATCTTGCCTTCGCGGGCAAGGCTGCGGAAGCAGCAGCGGCACATGTCAAAGTCTCTCATGTAGCCGTGCATACGCCCGCAGAGCGGGCATCTGTTGTAGCCGCGGGTCGAGAACTTCGGAGTCAGAGCCGCTTTGTTCTTAAGAGCTTTTCTCGCCATCTCCACCCCTCCTATTCAGCGTGAGCGAAAGGCATGCCGAGCTTCTCGAGCATGACGAACGCCTCTTCGTCGGTTCCGGCAGTCGTGACGATGGTGATGTTCATGCCGCGGAGCTTGATCACTTTGTCGTAGTTGATCTCGGGGAAGATCAGCTGCTCCTTGAGGCCGAGGTTGTAATTGCCGCGGCCGTCAAACGACGTTCTGGAAACGCCCTGGAAGTCCTTGATGCGGGCAAGCGTCAGGTTCATCAGGCGGTCGAGGAATTCCCACATGCGGGTGCCGCGCAGCGTGACGCAGCAGCCGACGGGAGTACCTTCGCGCAGCTTGAAGTTGGCGATGGACTTCTTCGACTTCTTGATCATCGGCTTCTGGCCGCTGATCGTGGCAAGCTCGGACACCGCGGCGTCGATGAACTTGCTGTCGGTCTTGGCATCGCCGACGCCGATGTTGATGACGACCTTGACGATCTTGGGCATCATCATCGGGTTCTTGTATGAAAACTGCGCCTGCATCGCAGGAACGACTTCGGTCTTGTACTTTTCAAGCACACGAACGGGTACGGTCATTGTTTGCCTCCTCTATTACTTCTTGTCGAGATCGACAACTTCGCCGGAGACTTTGGCCACGCGGACCTTGCGGCCGTCTTCCAGGAAAGCATGACCGATGCGGGTGGGCTTGCCGGTGTTGGGGCAGACAAGCATGACCTTGGAGGCGTAGATAGGCGTCTCCTTCTTGACGATGCCGCCCTGCGGATTGGCCTGAGTGGGCTTGCTGTGGCGGGAAGCCACGCTGACGCCCTCGACGATCACTTTATTCTCCGCGGGGAAGGAGACAAGGATCTTGCCTTCCTTGCCCTTGTCCTTTCCGGAGATGACCCTTACGCGGTCACCTTTTTTCAAACGCATTTTGCTCATAACGCAGGCCTCCTACACAACTTCAGGCGCCAGCGAGATGATGCGCATGTATTTCTTCGCGCGGAGCTCACGGGCGACAGGGCCAAAGATACGGGTTCCTTTAGGATCGCCGTTGCCGTCGATCAGGACCGCAGCGTTGTCGTCAAAACGCACGTAGGAACCGTCGATGCGGCGGCGCTCCTTCTTGACGCGGACGATAACGGCCTTGACGACACTGCCCTTGGCGACGTTGCTGTTGGGGATGGCTTCCTTCACAGCGCAGACGATCACGTCGCCCAGCGAGCCAAAGCGGCGGCGGCTGCCGCCCAGGACCTGAATGCACTTGACGCGCTTGGCGCCAGTGTTGTCAGCAACATTAAGTACTGTATTGAGCTGAATCATCGGTTAAGCATCCTCCTCGACAGATCCGCCCAGGACGGGGGCTCTCTCAATGATCTTCACAAGGGTCCAGCACTTGTTCTTGCTCAAGGGGCGGGTTTCGGCAAACTGAACCTTGTCGCCAACGCGGCAGGAATTCTCAGCATCATGCACAAGGAACTTCTTGGACTTGATGATGCGCTTGCCGTAAACGGGGTGCATGGCATGTCTGGTCACTCTGACGGAGATGCTCTTCTCCATCTTGTCGCTGACGAC
>CAMHOI010000066.1 GCA_946186725.1 uncultured Clostridia bacterium | reverse complement strand
GCAAAGAAAAAGCCGCGTACACTGTACGCGGCCGCTTTAACTGGTGCGAGCAGTGGGACTTGAACCCACACGTCACGAGACACACGCCCCTCAAACGTGCCTGTCTGCCTATTCCAGCATGCTCGCGTATCCGATCAAAGCAAATGCTATTATAGCAAATCCCATTTTGGCTGTCAAGAGCAAAATTGCGTAAGATGTGTTTGCTCTTTGACGGGGAATTTGCAAGTAAATGTTGAAATCCCGCCGCTTTTATAATACAATAATATTCAGCAAGTCCGGCATTATTCAGAAGGGAGCGGCGTTATGCGTCAATTCTGTATCACCGTAGCGGGCGTGACGGTCGAGATCCATCATCAATATGACGCCGTCCGGCTTCAATGTGAGGATTATCTCTCCGACCCGGGCGCGGCGCCCCGGTTTATTGCGGCCGCTACGCAGGAACGAATGGCGGCAGAGATGGCCGACCTGCAAACGCCGATTCCCGCGGATATGGTGGAATCTCTCTGCATCCTTCGCGCCATTGCCGAGCAGATGCCTGCGCTCGGCCGCGCCGTATTCCATGGCGCCGCGATTGAGTACAAGGGTTCCGGTGTTCTTTTCACCGCGCCCAGCGGTACCGGCAAATCCACCCACATTGCGCTCTGGCGTCGCGCCTTCGGCGACGACGTGCAGATCGTCAACGGAGATAAGCCGCTTCTCTGGTGCAAAGAGGACGGCGTCTGGGTCTGCTCCACCCCTTGGGCGGGCAAGGAAAACTGGCAGCGCAACGTCAACGTGCCGCTCAGGGCCCTCTGCCTTTTGGAGCGCGGCAGAGAAGACACCATGCGCCCCATCGACCCGTCCGAAGTGCTCGGCCGCTTGCTGTCTCAGATTTATCTGCCTCGCGGTGCAGAAGCGGCTGCCGCCACGCTTGAACTGGCCGACGCGTTGCTGACGAGGATCCCGGTCTTCCTTCTCTCCTGCACGCCTTCCATCCATGCGGCCGAAGTCGCTTTTGATACTTTGAAGGATTTGCTTTGAGTTCTGCTTCCGTCCCTACGGACATACAGTAGTGGGGGAGGGAAGTTGGATGGATTGGCTGTGCTATTCGGTCGCCGGCGTCAGTTTTCTGCTGACGCTGATCCTTTCTTTGCTGTCCGGCAAAGGGATACGATACTTGTTGATTTCCGCCGGTTGCGGCGTCGGCATTCTGCTCATCGCTGTGTTCTTCGGCGGTTGGATCGGGCTCACGGTGTCTCTGAATCCCGTCACACTGCTGATCTCTGCCGCGGGAGGTCTGCCCGGCGCTCTGTTTGTGATCGCCCTGCGACTGTTTCTGTAATCGGGCCGTCGTTTGACAATCCCGGCGGCGGAATGTATAATACTAAGACAACCTTTCAGAGGTGATCTTGTGAAGAAGTCGAATCGTGGCTTGCCGCATTCGGTGTCTATGATTTTGTTGATGCTTTACGACGCCGCCTGCGTTGCCGTTTCCCTTTGGGCGGCGGCGGTTTCCAGCTATGCTTTTGTGCCCAATCAGTTTGGCTTTTTTCTTCAGAAGGCGTGGTTCTATTTTCCTGTCGCTGTCCTCCTTTGCTGGTTGACCGGCTTTGCCTTTCACCGCTATTCCGGCGTGCTGCGGCATGTGGAGCTGCAGGACGTGGGGCTGCAGATCCTCTCGGTATTCGTCGCCTACGTTCTGTTTGTTGCCGTCGACTTTACCCAGGACTTCGGCTTCCATTTTCTGAATTACCGAATCACGCGGTGGCCGGTCTATGTGATCGCCGCCGAATATGATAAAAATCCTTTGTATCGCTTTGATATGAAAATTGATGTGATCGCCGCCGTACTGACTCTGTTCCTGACGGTGTTCGGCCGCGTGGCCTTTAAGATCTGGCACACCATCCGCACCCGCGTCATCATGGCTCGTCAGAATTCCCGCCGCGTCCTCATTTTCGGCGCGGGGGAAGCGGGCGTGTTCTTCAAGCGCAAGCAGGACAACCATCCGGAGGACCTTCTCAAGCCCGTCGTTTTTATCGACGACAATCCCCAGCTGATCGGCCGCCGCATCAGCGGCGTCCCCGTCTACGGCAACCGGGAAAAGCTGGCGGAAGCCATTGAGCGTTTCCGCGTGGACGAGGTTGTCGTCGCCATTCCGACCGCTACGCGTGAAGTTTTTCAGTACGCCCTCAACGTCTGTAAGGAAAAACGGTGCCGCATTCAGCGGTTCGGAACGCTTGACGACGTGGATCTGAGCAAGGCCGTGCTGACCAGCGTCCACTATGAGGACCTGCTTCACCGCGCAGGCGTCACGCTGGATATGGATGCCGTCAATCGATTCGTGCGGGACAAGACCGTCATGGTTACCGGCGGCGTCGGCTCTATCGGATCGGAGATCTGCGGGCAGGTGCTGTCCTTCGGCTGTAAGAAACTTGTCATCTACAATGAAAACGGGCTCTACCACATCAACAACGAGTTGTCCGAGGTTTACGATCCCTCCCGGTTTGCTCTCCGTCTCGGCTCCATCCGTGACGAGGCGCGCCTGAATGAGGTGATGGACGAATTCCATCCCGACGTTGTGTTTCATGCCGCCGCCCATAAGCACGTCCCCATGTCTGAATTGAACCCCCGCGAAGCCATCAAAAACAACGTCTTCGGCACGTATAAAACCGCCCTGGCCGCCATTCGTCACAACGTGGACAAGTTCATCCTCATTTCCACCGACAAGGCCGTCAACCCTACCAGTATCATGGGCGCCACCAAGCGGATCGCCGAGCGGATCATTCAGTCGTTGGACGACCGCGGCGTGACTCATTTTGCCGCCGTGCGTTTCGGTAACGTTCTCGGCTCCGCCGGCAGCGTCGTTCCCTTCTTTCAGAAGCAGATCAACGAAGGCGGCCCCGTCACCGTCACCCATCCCGATATGCGTCGCTATTTCATGACCATTCCCGAGGCCGTACAACTGGTGCTGGAAGCGGGAGCCATGGCGTCCGGCGGCGAGATCTTTGTGCTGGACATGGGCGAGCCCGTGCGTATCTATGATCTTGCCTGCGACCTGATACGTCTGTCCGGCTATGAACCGGGCAAGGACATCGCCGTCGAATTCACCGGTCTGCGCCCGGGTGAAAAGCTTTTTGAAGAGATTCGCCTTGACGCCGAAGACTTCGATAAGACTTCCAACGCCAAGATCGTCGTGCTCAAGCCCGTGCCGCACGACGAGGCCGGACTCACATCCGAGCTTTCCGAGCTGGATCTTCGTCTTGAGACCGGCGACGATTTGCAGGTTTTCGAGCAGATTCAGAAAATGGTGCCTACGTTTTGCCATGAGGTCCCCACGTCGGAGGTGTCGCAATGAAAGTAAGAGATGATTTTCTGTATTACTCCCGTCCCTGCTTCGATGAGAGTGAGATCCAAGCCGTCACGGATGTGCTGCGATCCGGTTGGTGGACCAAGGGCAAGGTGACCGTCGCTTTTGAGGAGGCGTTTGCTCACCTGGTCGGCGCCAAATACGCTTTGGCCCTCAACAGCTGCACCGCCGCTCTGCATTTGGCTATGGTCGTACACGGTTTTGGCCCCGGCGACGAGATCCTGACGACACCGATGACCTTCTGCTCCACCGTCAACACCATCCTCAGCTGCGGCGCTACGCCCGTTTTCGTGGACGTCGATCCCGAAACGGGCCTGATCGATCCCGACGCCCTTGAGGCGGCGGTCACGCCCCGCACCAAAGGCATCGTCCCCGTCCATTACGCCGGTCTGGTGTGCGATATGGATCGTATCAACGCCCTGGCGGAGAAGCATGGCCTGGCCGTGATCGAGGATGCCGCGCACGCCCTGACCGCGCGCTACAAGGGTCGCACTGTCGGCTCCTTCGGCAACGCGACGTGCTTCAGCTTTTACGTTACCAAGAATATCGCCACCGGTGAAGGCGGTATGCTGACGAGCGACGACAAGGATTTTATCGACCGTGCCCGCGTTCTGTCCCTCCACGGCATGAGCCGTGACGCCTGGAACCGTTACGGCAGCAAGGGCAGCTGGCAGTACGCCGTTGAGGAGCTGGGGTATAAGTACAACATTACTGACATCGCCTCCGCACTGGGGATGGCACAGCTGGAGAAGCTGGACGCCATGCAGTCCCGCCGCAGGGAATACGCCGCTTTGTACGATGAACTGCTGGCCGATTGCCCCGCCGTCAGCCGTGTCCGGCCCGGCGCCGACGTGGACAGCTGCGAGCACTTGTACGTGCTGAAGCTGAATCTTCAACGTCTTACCATTGATCGCGCGGCCTTTATCGAAGAACTGACCGCGCTTAAGATCGGTACCAGCGTCCATTTCATCCCGTTGCATCTTCAGCCCTTGTATCAGCGGGTGCTGGGGACGAAGCGGGGCGATTATCCCAACTGCGAATCGTTTTTCGACCGGATCATCAGTTTGCCGCTTTACCCGTCCATGACGAGAGAGGACGTATGCTATGTCGCCCAGGCAGTACGCGAGCTTGCCGCAAAATTCGGAAAGTGACATCATGGCGGAGTGCGCCGCCGTCTTACAGCGGAAGCGCGCGACCCTGTTTTTCAAAAGAGCGGCCGATGTTTCGATTGCGCTTGTTCTGACGTTGCTGCTGCTGCCCTGGCTTGCTCTGCTGGCGCTCGTAATTGTGCTGGATTCGCGCGGCGGCGCCTTCTTCCGTCAGGAGCGGATCGGTCGCTTCGGTCGCCCTTTTCGCATCCTCAAGTTCCGCACCATGATCGCGGATAACGACGGTTGCGCCTTGACCCGAAACGACGATGATCGTGTCACTCGCGTCGGTCGCCGGATCCGTCGGCTTCATCTGGACGAGCTGCCCCAGCTTTGGAACGTCCTTCGGGGCGACATGAGTTTGATCGGCCCGCGGCCGGAGGTGCCCCGTTTTGTGGAACACTATTCGGCGGATCAGCGTGCCGCATTGCTGGTTCGTCCCGGTATCACATGCCGCTCCAGCATCGCCTTTGCCGATGAGAACGAGCGATACCCGGAGGGCGTCGATCCGGAAGCGTTTTACATTTCCGACATTCTGCCCGAGAAATGTGCTATGAACAACCGCTATGTCCTGACCCTATCGCTTTGTGAGGACGTGAAAATTGCCGCCGCGACCGTTTTGAACACCTTTGGAAAGAAAATAGAGGACAACCATGAGCAAAATATTGATTGTTGATGATGATAAAAACATCCTTGAACTTCTTCGTTTGTATTTGGACAAGGAAGGCTTTGAAACCGTTTCCGCTTTCGACGGGCAGGAGGCGCTCGCACTGTTTGAGGCCGAGTCGCCTGACCTGGTTCTGCTCGACGTCATGATGCCTAAGATGGACGGATGGCAGGTCTGCCGTGAGATCCATCGCGTGTCGCAGACGCCCGTCATCATGCTGACCGCCAAGGGCGAGACCTTTGACAAGGTGCTCGGCTTTGATCTGGGTGCTGACGACTATGTCGTCAAGCCCTTTGATGCAAAGGAAGTCGTCGCCCGTGTCAAGGCGGTCCTTCGACGCACCCATCCCCGCACGGTCGGAGAAAAAGAAGTGCATTTCGACCGGCTGTCCGTCAATCTGACGAATTATCAAATGACCGTCGACGGCCGTGTGATCGACACACCGCCCAAGGAGCTGGAATTGATTTTCCACCTGGCCAGCAATCCCAATCGCGTCTTCACCCGCAATCAACTCCTTGATGAAGTGTGGGGATTTGATTATTACGGCGATTCGCGTACGGTTGATGTACACGTGAAGCGTCTGCGCGAGAAGCTGGAGGGCGTCAGCGACGAATGGGCGCTGAAAACCGTTTGGGGCGTCGGGTATAAATTTGAAACCCGATCGTAATTGGTGACGAAATGAAGAAACGTCTGTACTGGCGTCTGTTTTTGAGCACGGCCGCCGTTGTATCCGCCGGCTTCGTGTTCCTGACCGGTTTTCTTGCGATACTTCTTTCCTCCAGGCATGAAGACGAGCAGATGGAATTGCTGCGGAATCAGGCGACCGCCATTGCAGAGTCCTTGGCCAAGGCGGACAAGAGCCAGAACTATTCGGACGAGATCAAGCGCATGGCGTCTGCTTTCTCTGACATGAACGGCTCCACCGTGTTCTTTATCAATCGCAGCGGACTGGTTTCGGTGTGCAGCGACACACTGGAGCATAC
>CAMHOI010000065.1 GCA_946186725.1 uncultured Clostridia bacterium | reverse complement strand
GGAGAATGCTTTTATGACTGTCCGTGAACAGATCGCTCAACTCGGCGTCCTTCCCGTCGTCGTCATCGACGACGCCGCCGACGCCAGTCCGCTTGCCGAGGCCCTGTTGGCCGGCGGGGTCAACGCCGCCGAGATCACCATGCGTACTGCCGCCGGCAGGGACGCCATCGCCGCCGTGGCCAAGGCCTGTCCGCAGATGATGGTGGGCGCCGGCACCGTGCTGAACGCCGACGCCGCAGAAGCCGCCGTCGCAGCGGGCAGCCGCTTCATCGTCAGCCCCGGACTGGACCCCGACGTGGCCGCCGTGTGCCAGTCCCACGGGGTCGACTATCTGCCCGGTGTGGTCACCCCCACCGAGATCACCAAGGCCGTCTCCATGGGCCTGACATGGCTCAAGTTCTTCCCCGCTTCCAATTTCGGCGGCGCCAAGACCATCAAGGCCCTTGCCGCCCCCTTCACCATGGTTCGCTTCATGCCCACGGGCGGCGTCTCGCCCGACAATCTGGAGGAGTATCTCAAGCTCTCCTGCATCTTTGCCTGCGGCGCCAGCTATCTGGCCGAGCGTTCCCTCATCAAAGAGGGCAACTGGGCCGAGATCACCGAGCGTTGCCGCCGCGCCGTCGAAAAGGTCAAGAGCGTGCGGGGCTGAAAGGTTAAAAAACTGTAACTGGATTTTTTCAGCGGAGTCTGTTACTATACTGTGTACCCAACTTGAATGAAGGAGGCGAGCCGCTTTGGCGAACCGTTCCGAGCACAACGAGCCCCGTCCGGGCGTCGACCGGACTTCCCGCGTCGATCGCACGTCGTCGGTGGACCGCACCCGTCCCGTCGACCGGACTTCCCGCGTCGACCGGACTTCCCGCGTCGATCGCACGTCGTCGGTGGACCGCACCGCCCCGGTAGACCGCGTCGCGCAGGTGGATCGCACCTCCCACGTTGACCGCACGACCCGGGTCGACCGCACCCGGCCGGCACCGACTGCCCCGGCCGAAACGGACTTTTTCCCCGGGCTTCATACCGCCGCCGCCGATTTGACCAGTCACGCACCGTCCGAAAAGGAGCCCGCCGCGCCCGCGCCCGCGCCTGTTCCCGAGCGTCCCGAAGCACACGATCGCGACCTTTTCAGCGACAGCCATTCCCACGGCCCCGCCGTCTTTTACGAGGACGGCGCCGACGATATGGAGAATTTGTCCTCCTCCGCGGCGCCTGTCGAGGCCTACGCTGACGACGGCAAAAAGAACCGCTACCGTGCGCTCAAGCGCATCGGCAAAGTGGCTTTGACCGCCTTTCTCATCCTCGTTATCATCGGCTGCATCGTCGTATCTTCCTTTGCCGTGTACGTCTTCGGCTTTGTGGACGACAGCTTTGACTACGATCTCTATGAGCTGACGCTCGACTACACCACCACCATCTACGTTAAGGACGAGTCGTACTCTCCTCAGAGCGAAAGCGATCCCGCTGAAAAATGGCTGCCCTATCAAGATCTGTATTATGAGAACCGCACCTGGGTCAGCATCAACGACATCGATCAGGATCTCATCTACGCCTTCATTTCGGCGGAGGACGAGCGGTTCTACAAGCACAACGGCGTGGACTGGAAGCGAACCGTCGCCTCCTTCGCCAACCTCTTCCTGCATTTCTGGGACACCGAGCAGGGCGGCTCCACCATCACCCAGCAGCTCATCAAGAACCTGACGGAGGACAACGAGATCTCCGCCATGCGCAAGATCCGCGAGATCATGCGCGCCCGCACCGTAGAGAGCACCTACGCCAAGGACACCATCATGGAGTGCTACCTCAACGTCATCTATCTGGGCAACGGATGCTACGGCGTTGAGGCGGCCGCCGAGTACTACTTCGGCAAATCGGCCAAGGATCTGACCATCTCCGAAGCCGCGTCCCTCGCCGCCATCGCCAAATCCCCCGCCGGCTTCAACCCCATCGACAATCCCAAGAACAACAAGTTCCGCCGGGAATGGATCATCAAGAATATGTGCGCCATCCGCGACATCTACGACGGGGAGCGCGGCATCACCGAAAAGGAGCGCGACGCCGCCCTCAAGGAGGCCGTCGCCGTCGTCAACCACAAGAACGACAAGGAGGTCGAGGAGGGCGAGACCGCCAGCAAGAGCGCCTACTCCTGGTACACCGACGCCCTGTTTGAGCAGATCGTGGACGACCTGATGACCCAGCAGGGCATCTCCCAGGAGGGCGCCACCAACAAGATCTATCGCGGCGGACTCAAGATCTACGCCGCTATGGAGCCGCGCATCCAGCGGGCGGCGGAGACCGTCTTCGCCACCGAGGACAACTGGTCGGCCGTGCTCGGCACCGAGCAGAAGGCGCAGGGCGCCATCACCATCATGGATTACCGCGGTCACGTCGTCGCCATCTGCGGCGGCCGCGGCGCCAAGACGGGCAAGCTCGAGCTCAACCGCGCCTGCGACTCGCCCCGTCAGCCCGGCTCCTCCATGAAGCCAATCGGCATCTACGGCCCGGCGCTGGAGGACAACGTCATCACCTGGTCCACCCTCGTGGATAACACCACGCTGAGCGTGGGCGGGGTCACCTTCCACAACTCCGGCTACGAGCAGACGGAGAAGGAAACCATTCAGCACGCGCTGCAGAGATCCTACAACCTCGTCGCCGCGCGCGTCTACCTCAAGTACAACAACGGCAAGAAGCTCTTTGACTTCGTCACTCAGAAGCTGGGCATCACCACGCTCGTCGAGAAAGAGATCATTGACGGCAAGGAGTTCTCCGACATCGGCCTGTCCCAGCTCGCTCTCGGCGGCTCGACCTACGGCCTGACCACCATGGAGGAGGCCGCCGCCTACGCCACCTTTGGCAACGGCGGGCTCTACTACAAGCCCACCCTCTACACCCGCATCACCGACCAGAGCGGCAAGGACGTGCTGGTGTACGATTTCGAGCCCATCCAGGCCTTCAGCCCCGAGACCGCCAACATCATGAACCGGATGCTCCAGATCGCCGCCACGAAGGGCACCGGCGCGGGCAGCGGCTTCGGCGGCTGGGAGGTGTTCGGCAAGACCGGCACCACCAACGCCAACAAGGATCGCTGGTTCGGCGGCGGCACCCCCTACTACGTGGGCAGCTGCTGGTTCGGCTGCGACACGCCCTACAACATGGCCCGTCTCTCCCCGAGCGGCAACCCCGCCATCCGCCTCTGGCGGCCCATCATGCAGGCCGCGCACGAGGGCCTCGCCAAGAAGTCCTTCCCCGCCTGCAAGACCGTCATCCGCGCCCGCTACTGCACCGACAGCGGCGAGCTGGCGACCACCGCCTGCGAGCACGTCGAGTGGGGCTACTACAAGAAGGATTACGCCCCTGTCTGCACCCTGCACGAGGGCGGACGGCCCCTGACCAACGACGACCCCGACCCGACCGGTCTGCCCGCATCGAGCACAGAAGCGCCGAGCGCGGAAACACCCAGCGGCGAGACGCCTTCCGGCGAAACGCCGAGCGGGGAAACGCCCAGCGAAGCGACCTCCTCCGGGGCGTCGTCGGGCGGCGACACCTCGAGCGGCGAACCGTCGAGCGAGGCCGCATCGAGCGCCGGCACCGCCTCCGAAGAGAACCTCACCCAGTAAAACACCGGCGCGAAAGCCGGGCAATTCCCTAAACGAGGGCAGAAGATAACGCGACCCGCCCCTGCTGACAGACGTCGGCAGGGGCGGGGCTTTTTGCAGCGAGAGGTTGAATTTTATGTAAACCGTTGAAAGGGGTGGGAGGCAGCCGTTCAGTACTGCGAAGCGGCCCAGGCGGAAAGCTCGGCCGCGGTGGCGCGGGCGGACAGAACGCGGCCCTCCTTGACCGCGGCGCCGGGGGCGAGGGCGCGGAGGTTGGCGGCCGTATCGCCCAGGCCGCTGCCGCCCGAGGTGGCGAAGGGAATGACCGTTTTGCCCGTGAAGTCGGCCGACTCCATAAAGGTGTCAATGATGGAAGGCTCGCGGTACCACCAGACCGGAAAGCCGACAAAGACGGTATCATAGCCGCTGAGGTCGGGCGTTTGCGCCATGGCGGGGCGGCAGGCGCGGTCTTGCATCTCCAGCGTGGAACGGCTGTTCCGGTCACGCCAGTCGAGGTCGGCGCTCGTATAGGGCTGCACGGGGCGGATCTCGAAGAGATCGGCGGCGAGGGCGTCGGCCAGCGTTTCGGCAACGCGGGCAGTGACGCCGCTCGCGCTGAAATACACGATGAGAACGTGTGACATGCGAAGGGCTCCTTTCAACTTTATGTTAACCAAATCACGACTCGCCCCTGCGGCGGACGGGGACGTAATACCGATTCTGCCCGGTGGCGAGACGGATGACCTCGTAGGCGCCGTCGTAGAGCCCTTCGGCCTGGTTGCGCAGGATCTGCTCGTTCATGGCGAGGAGGATCTCCTTCTCGCTCTGCAGCAGGGCGAGCATATCCCGCGTTTCGCGGCCGGGCGCGACCTCATAGGTGCCGTCGCCGACCTCGGCGGAATGGACGGCGCCCCAGACCTCATGCCCGCCGACGTGCTGGATGAACAGCTTGGGGATGGGATAGAAGGCCAGCTCGCTGGGCTTGGTCACGAGGACGTCGGACGCGCGCATGAGCAGGTTGGTGATATACACGGCGGCGAAGATGTCGCTGTGGCAGAAGACGGTGATCCCGCTCGCCTCCCCCGTGAGGGCCGTCTCGGCGAAGGCCCTGGCGTCGGCGTAGCGATCCCGGAACACGGTCGCCTCCGCCAGCGCGGGGAGGGCGGCCTTCAGCCCCTCGAAGACGTTGGCATGGTCGCCGACGTTGATGAACAGAGCGGCGCGGCCGGCCTCGATCTCGGGCAGGAGGGTGCGGATGATGTCGATGAAGAGCCCCTGCTGGGCGCCCGCGCCGCCGACGGTCAGCAGGTAGCGGACGGGCTTGCCCTCGGTCAGGCGGGCGACGCGGCGGGCGGTGTCCCCCTCCAGGTCGCGCAGCAGCTCGTGGTCGACGTAATGGCCGACGCAGCGGATGCTCCCCTCGGGCATGGGCTTGAGGGTGCGGCTCTTATCCATGCCGCGCAGGGCCTTGTACCCCAGCCAGGCGGAGCGGGTCTGGACGGTATGGATGCTCCCCTCGGCGAGGTGGAGGGCCATGGGCCAGTTGTCGGGGATGGCGTTGACCACCCGACGAAAGCCGGCGTGGATGGCGGCCTGGGCGGGCCAGACGTGGGTGGCGACGTAGGGCAGATCCTTGGGCAGGCCGCGAAGCAGGTTGGCCATCGCCTCGGCGGACGCCTGGTCGGCGGCGTTGTAGGTCAGCTGGCGGAAGCCCTCGCTGTTGAGGGGCTCCCAGTAGAGGCGGTTGAAGAGCTTGCTCTTCTGGGACAGACGGGAGCCCATGGAATACAGATCGTTCTGATGCGCGATGATCCCGGTGCACGCCGACCCCTCGAAGGAATTGAGGTCGAGCCAGACGGGCTCCCAGCCCAGCGCGCGGGCGCAGGAGGCCATCGCCATGGAGATCCGGTAGTGGCCGAAGCCCATGCGGATGTTTCCGATGAGGACGTTCTTGGGATTGAAGGCCGCACCCTCGCCGAAGGTCAGCACCTTGGTGTTCAGGGGAGCGAGCACCTCGTTCTCCTGAAGAGCGAAGGTATACTTGGTCGCGCTGTCGTCGCCGAACTTCTTTATGAATTTCTGCTTGGTTTTTTCGGCCTTTTTGACGGTCTTTTGGGCCATCTCGTTGCCGAAGATCACGCGGGTGCGATCGGTCATGGGGGTTCCCTCCGTCCATAATGTGTGGTTTTGTCCGAAGTCAGCGTATCATCCGGCGTAAGATTTGTCAAGGGTCAGTTTTGATAAAAACAAGCGAAATGACACAAATTGTTGAAATTTTTTATCATTATTTCACAAGTTTTGATTGACAAAGCCGCAAAAACGTGCTACATTGTGATAGAACAGGTTTCAAATTGATAGTCGGACTATCACAACACGGAGCGTCCTATGTCAGTCAAAGACGTCAAAAAGCAATATCTGATCGACGAGGCGACCCGCCTTTTTGTGGAGCGGGGGATCGCGGGCGTCACCATGCGCGACATCGCCCGCGCCGGCGGCGTGGGGGAGGCCACCGTCTACCGCACCTTTTCGGGGCGGGGGGCGCTGGTGCTCGCCTGCGCGCTCAAGCTGCAGGAGCGGGTCGGCGAGCAGTTCCTC
>CAMHOI010000064.1 GCA_946186725.1 uncultured Clostridia bacterium | reverse complement strand
GGCGGTTGCCGCCGCCGCGGTGGCGGACGGTGATGCGGCCGTAGCTGTTGCGGCCGGCGTTCTTCTTGATAGAGCACAGCAGACTGCGCTCAGGGCCGTTCTTGGACAGATCGGCATAGTCGATCGACGTCATCCCGCGGTAGCCGGGGGTCGTCGGCTTATAATGCTTGATGGCCATTTCGGTTCACTCCTTGTTTTCGCTTAGCGGGATCAGGGATCCCATACATCGCTCGATGGATTACATCATGCCTTCGAAGAACTCGATGGACTTGGACTTGGCGCTCAGGGTGACGGTGGCCTTCTTCCAGGAAGGCGTGGTCCCCTCGAAGCGGCCGTAGCGGCGCTTCTTGCCGCGGACGTTGACGGTGTTGACCTTGACGACCTCGACGCCGTAGATCTCCTCCACGGCACGGGCGACGTCGATCTTGGTGGCGTCCTTGGCGACCTTAAAGGTGTACTTCTTGGCCTCGGCGCCGGCCATGGACTTCTCGGTGATGATCGGCTTGAGGATGATCTCCTGTGCGAGTTTCATTACGCATACACCTCCTCGATCTTGGAAACGGCATCCTTGACGATGACGACGGAGTCGGCGTTGAGGATGTCATAGGTATTGATGGTGTTGACCTGGGCCGTCTTGACGCCCTCGATGTTGGAGGCGGAGCGGATGGCCTTGTCGTCCATGCCGGCGAGGATGATGAGCGCTTTCTTCTCGGCGCCGATGGCCTTCAGGCAGTTGACGACGGTCTTGGTCTTGTACTCGTCGACGGTGAGGGCGTCAAGCACGATCAGGGCGCCGTCGAGCACCTTGCTGGACAGGGCGGAACGGATGGCGAGCTGACGCTCCTTCTTATTGAGAGTAAAGCCGTACTCGCGGGGCTTGGGGCCGAGCGCGACGCCGCCGTGATACCACTGGGGCGCGCGGATGGAGCCCTGACGGGCGTGACCGGTGCCCTTCTGGCGCCAGGGCTTGCGGCCGCCGCCGGACACTTCGGTGCGGGTGAGGGTGGACTGGGTGCCCTGACGCTGGTTGGCCAGGTAGCTGACGACTGCCGTATGCATGACCGCGGCGTTGGGCTCGATGCCGAACACGGCGTCGCTCAGCGCGATCTCGGCTACGTTCTTGCCGTTCATATCGACAACATTCAAAGTAGGCATTCGTAACTCCCCTTTCCTTAAGCTTTCACGCTGTCGGCGATGGTGACAATGCCGCCCTTGGGGCCGGGAACGGCGCCCTTGATGGCGAGAATATTGTTCTCCGCATCGACCTTGACAACGGTCAGATTCTGAATGGTGGAACGCACGGCGCCCATGTGGCCGGCCATCTTGCGTCCCTTATAGACGCGGGAGGGCGTCGAGCAGGCGCCCAGAGAGCCGCCGTGACGGGCGACCGGGCCGGAGCCGTGGGACATCTTGAGGCGCTGGAAGCCGTGACGCTTGATGACGCCGGCGTAACCCTTACCCTTGCTGGTGCCGGTCACGTCGACCGCATCGCCCTCGGCGAAGACGTCGGCCTTGACCACGTCGCCGACGTTGAGGGCGGAGGTGTCGTCCAGGCGGAACTCCTTGAGGAAACGCTTGGGCGCCACGTCGTTCTTGTCGAAGTGGCCCTTCATGGGCTTGTTGACCTTGCTCGCCTTGATCTCGCCAAAGCCGAGCTGGACTGCCTCATATCCGTCGTTTTCGGCCGTCTTCTTAAATGTAACGAGGCAGGGGCCCGCCTCGATGACGGTGACCGGCACGACGTTGCCGTTCTGGTCAAAAAGCTGGGTCATGCCGAGCTTCTTGCCGATGATACCTTTTTTCATTTGGATGTTCCTCCTTGTTGGTTATTGGTTGGCGTGTGCCAACGTGACCTAACCGGCGACGATCAGAGCTTGATCTCAAACTCGACGCCGGCAGGAAGCTCAAGACTGGTCAGGGCTTCCACCGTCTTGTTGGAAGGCCTGAGGATGTCGATAAGCCGTTTGTGGGTCCTGGTCTCAAACTGCTCGCGGCTGTCCTTATACTTATGGACGGCGCGCAGGATGGTCACGATCTCCTTCTCAGTCGGGAGCGGAACGGGACCGGCGACGCGAGCGCCCGTGCGCTTCGCGGTCTCGACGATCTTTTCCGCCGCCTGATCGACCAGAGCGTGGTCATACCCTCTCAGACGGATCCGGATCTTTTCTTTTGCCATTTGTGAAGTCGCCTCCTGTTGTTGTGGCGGGCTTTTCGGTTCCTTACACAGTGCCGGGTGTTTCACCCCTTCGCATTCAAAAACCGGACTTGCATTCTCGCGGTCAAGTCCCTCCGGCATCCGGAGCTTTTGACCCAACAAATCCGGGATGGTGCTGCGCACCCTGTAAGGTTTTGGTCGCCCGGTTTGAAAATCGGACATACTCCGCGGAAATTCCCCGGCTCAGAGGCCGGCCACCTCCCGCATCATCGCATATCTGCGCTCAACGCGCCCGATTATCGTACCATAATCCCCCGCCGAAATCAAGTTTTTTTCTTTCAAGTTTCCTTCGGTTGACATAAGTTCTGCCTTTTTCACAAGGTAAAGCCAAAATTTAGGGAATCGGATTGTGCACAACTCACAAAACTATGTCGGATCGGGATGTTGTTATGGAAACCGCAGAGCGCAGAACAGACATAGAAACAGCCCCGTTTCCGAGGAAACGGGGCGTGCGGCCGCGATTCGGCGGACGGCGACGAGGGCATGGCCCGGGCAAGCCGGCCGGAGGAGGCCGGATCACAACTGATTCTGCGTTTCGGTATAAGGCAGCAGTGCGACTTCAAGATTGCCGTTTTTGGTGCGGAGCTCGTCGAGGAACGCTTTCTCGTCTGCCGGGTTTTTCAACCGGACTTTATAGGACAGCCGGAACATACTGCCCATGCCGGTCGTTTTGACGCCGGCGTTTTCGATCTTCTTCAGATAATGGGCGAAAATGTCGTCGAAGGTGCCGTTATATTCCAGTGATTCGGGAATGGTGATACGAAGAAGCTGGTCCGCCGCCATGTTTTTATGCTCGAATAGAGGCGTGAAGCTGAGCAGGAGAAACAGGACGGCGAGAGCGAGCAGGATCACGACGCCGTAGCCGACGTATCCCATGCCGAATGCGATGCCGGAGCCCATCGCCACGAGAATGGCCGCTATCTCGTCCGCGCTGCCCTGCGCGGAGCGGAAGCGGATCAGACTGAACGCGCCGCCGATCGCAACGCCCGCGCCGATGTTGCCGTTGACGAAGGTGATCACGGCGGCAACGATGAACGGGATGAGCGCCGTTACGATAAAGAAACGCTTTGTGGAGCGCACGCGGAAGCTCATGATCCAGGCGTACAGGAAGCCGGTGACGAGCGCCGCCGCCGTCATGATGAAGAACTGGGTCGGAGTAACGGTAGCAGTATAAATGGAATCAAACATGATCTGTTCTCCTTCTTAAAAACTCTGTGCCTTGAGAAGCTGTTGACGGTAGGCCTCTCCGTATTTGGAAAAGCTGCCTTTTCTGATCTCGCCCGCCGAAAGGATCTCGCAAAGCCACATCGGCATCGCCTGCTGAACCTTGACCTCGAGGATCGTCCATCCTTCGTCAAGGAGCGAGGTGCCGTCCATGGATTTCGTGAGCGTGAGGTCGTCTGTACGGTACCGGGGGTTTTCGTCTATGGTAAGGCGAAGATCGCCGCCGGGCTCGAAATAGGCCTCGCGATCGTAAATGATCATGCACGCCGGCACGAGGGTCCTGTAGTGATCCCGGAAGGCCGTGATCTCCCGGTTGATCTGCCCGGGGGCGCAGATGTCGCCCTCCCCCGAAAAGAATTTATGTACCAGGGGGATCGTCGTCTGCACCCGACGTTTATACACAATGCCGTAGGCCTTGCGTTTCAGCTCGAGGAAGACGGGGGAATCCTCGGTCGCGATCCCGTAAGAGCGCAGGCGGATCTTTTCCTTGAATGCCGGCTTCTCCACGCTTGTGCGGATCAGCTGATACGTCGGCGTGTCATAGTACAGCGAGGCGATCGAGGTCTTGCCGTACTGATCGACCTCCATGTGCCCTTTGAGCCGTTCCCGCAGGTATGCCGTTTGTGCGGCGTTGAGCAGGTATTTCAGCTCGTACCGCTTCATTACCGTTATCGCCATCCGATCGCCTCCGATCTCACAGGGTGATGCGCAGCGTGAAGATCCCGCCCGATACGGCCGCCTGCGCGCGACCGTTGTGCGCTCTGACGACCTCTTTGACGTAAGAGAGCCCGAGCCCTGTGCTGCCTTCTTTTGCGTTTTCCAGCTTGGTAAAGCGGTCAAACGCCTGATCCGCCGGGCCGTCGGGAAGGTCCGTATCGTTGCTCGCCAGGATCACGACGACGCCGTTTTCGCTTTTGAGCGCAAACGCCGCTTGGGTCAGGGCGTATTTCCGCGCGTTTTCGATCAGCTCGTCGAACAGCCGGCTTATGGCTTCGGGATCGGCTGAAAGCGTGACGTCGGGGGCGATCTCCGCCGTCAGTCCGACGCCGCGCGCCGAGAAGCTGTCCGCCTCGCGGTCGAGAGCGGCGCAGAAGTATTCCGAAACGGGAATCTGAGCGCGGGCGATCTCCTCGTCGTCGAAAATGCCGACCGATCCGAGCTTATCGACAAGCTCGTTCATTTTTGCAATCTGACGGTGCGTCGAGCGGGTCTGTTCGTCCGGCCCGTATTTTCGTTCCGTCAGTTCCGTGTTCCCGTCGATGACCGTGAGCGGAACGCGAAACTCTTTGTTGGCGTTTTTGATGAAGTTCTTTTGCTTTCTGTCCGCTTCTTCCAGCGGTGCGTAGATCTTTCGGCCGATGCCCAGGAGCAAAAGCCAACCGATCACGAGCACCAGCACCTCGCCCACGGCGGAGATGATGAGGATCCGGAAGGACGCAAGCAGTTCCCGTCCCTGGTCGATGACGGTGACGTAGGTCGTGCCGTGATCCCGGTACACCCGGTAGCGGTACGTGACTCTGGTCCAGCCCGTCTTTTCCCTGAGAAGCGAAGAAGCCCATTCCACCGCTTCGTCCTCCGTCACCGAGGAGATGTTGAACGCCACCGTTTCAGCGGTTTCCCCTTTCTGCGTAAAAGCAATCGTGAAATAACGAAGCGAGGCGTTCATCTCCGGCGAATCGGGACCCATCGGGCCCATTCTGAAGCCCTTGCCGCTCTCCCCGGGGGGAACCGCGCCGGGATCATATTCCCCCGATGCGCCGGGATCATATTCCCCCGATCGGAACGAGCCGTGCCGGTCGGCGAGCATCTGAGTCAGCTCGTCGGCGTCGCTCGCCGCCATGGTGACGTTCACGCCGTTGATGACGGAAAGCAGCACCGTCAGCAGGACAAAGATCACGAGGATCGCGTACCATCTGAATTTCTTTTCCGCTTTATTCATCGCTTGTCACCGGTTCAAACCCTTTCTTTGTTCGGTATCGGATCCGCGTGGCGGAGCCGACCGCCGCCAATTTTTCGTTCAAGGCACTGACGCAGGCGCCGTCGCGGGTCGTTACGGCTTTGCCCTCCGAAAGAGAATGCAAAACTTTGATTTCGTCCAGGGTCAGTCCTGCGCCTCCGGCGATCCGGAAGTCGGAAAGAACGACCTCCACGTCTCCGACGGTCAGCCGCCGATCGGACGACGCTGTCTCCAGCACGTTTTGTATGACGGCGATCAGCGTTTCCGAATGGAACGGATAGGAGAGATACGCATTCGGGAGGGCCTCTTCCGCAAGCCGCCGTGCACTGACCTTTTCCTCTGTCAGGACGATGACGGGCAGGTGCTTTTCCCGGATTTTTACCACCAGCGTTTTATGATCCACACGCGGGACGACGCTGTCAAGGATCGCAACGTCGAAGTGTTCGGCCGAAATCAGCGAGAGCACCTGCGTTCCGTCAAACGCCGTGACGATCTCTCCGCACCCGGCAAGAAGCTGCTGATAGCACTCGAGCAGATCTCTGTCCGCCGCGGCAAATAAGATCTTCATAAAGGGCACCCCCTTGTTCGTCTGCTTTCAGGACGATACCGTCGCGTCGCTGTAGCAGATCGTTCTTGCGTAAGAGCTGGCGTTGGTGAACGTATAGGACGTGCCGTCGATCGTCACGGTATGACTGCCGGCCGAATGGAGCGAGAGCGAAACCGTCTTCACGCTGCCGCTTGCGCTGACTCTGCCGTAGCCGAGCACGATCAGCGTGCCGCCGGAGATCGCGACCGAGCCGTCCGCGTCGATCGCCGCCGCCATCTCGCTGCCCGG
>CAMHOI010000063.1 GCA_946186725.1 uncultured Clostridia bacterium | reverse complement strand
TGGCCAGCACCATGCCGAAGCAGTGGAACATGGGCACCTGGATCATCATGCGGTCGGCGGTGGACAGATCCATGCGGTCGCCGATGCACTTGCCGTTGTTGACGATGTTGTAGTGGGTGAGCATGACCCCCTTGGGGAAGCCGGTGGTGCCGGAGGTGTACTGCATATTGCACACGTCGTTCTTGTCCACGGCGGCGGCCATGCGGCGGACCTCGTCCGGAGAGACGCGGGAGGAGAGCTCGACCGCCTCCTCCCAGGTCAGGCAGCCCTGCTGACGGAAACCGACGGTGATGACGTTGCGCAGGAAGGGCAGCCGTCTGGCGTGGAGGGCGGCGGCGGGCTTCTTCTGCGCCAGCTCGGGGCAGAGCTCGGCCACGATGTCGCCGTAGCGGATCTCCTTGTTCCCCTCGGTGAAAATGAGGGTGTGGGTATCCGACTGCTTGAGCAGGTACTCCAGCTCGTGGATCTTGTAGGCGGTGTTGACGGTGACGAGGACGGCGCCGAGCTTGACCGTCGCCCAGAAGGCGATGTACCACTGGGGCACGTTGGAGGCCCAGACAGCCACGTGGGTGCCCGCCTTGACGCCCAGGGCGATCAGGGCGCGGGCGAAGGTGTCCACGTCGTCGCGGAATTCGGAGTAAGTCCGGGTATAGTCCAGCGTGGTGTACTTGAAGGCGTACTGGTCGGGGAATTCCTCCACCATGCGGTCGAGCACGTCGGAGAAGGTCGCGTCGATGAGCAAATCCTTTTTCCAGACGAAGCGGCCGGTGTGGGCGCGGTTATAATAGAGCGCGCTGTCGTGACGGGAGGGGTCGGCGAAGCGGCGCACGACGTGGATGAACTGGGAAAAGACGATCTCCATGTCCGCCAGCTCCGGGCACCAGTCGGGATCCCACACCAGAGAAAGGAAGCCGTCGTAATTGACCGAGCGGAGCGCGAGCATGGTCTCCTCGAGCGGCAGCTCTCCCTCGCCGAGCAGGCAGGGGGCGACCCCGTCCCCTTCCCGCTTGCCGTCGTGGAGATGGACGTGGCGCACGAAGGCGCCGAGGTTGCGGATGACCTCCTCGGGGCTCTCGCCCCCCTCAAAATGAGCGGCGGGCACGTTCCACAGCGCGGCGACGTTGTCGTGGGCAAAATGCTCGAGCAGGTCGCGCAGCGTCCCCGTCCGGGCGAAGAGGCCGGACGTCTCGATCAGCAGAGTGACGCGCTTCTCCTCGGCGGCGGGCAGGAGGCGGGCGACGAGCGCCTTGACCGCTTCCGGGTCGGCGCCGGGCGCGCACTCGGTCTTGAGACGGAGAAAGGGAATGCGGAGGTTGCCGGCGATGTCGAGGCAGTAGGCGGCCTCGGCGGCCAGGGCGTCGGTCATCGCGGGGTCGGCGACGTTGCCGATGACGTCCACGCAGGCCACCTGCAGTCCCTGCTCCCGCAGGGCGCGCAGGGTCGCGGCGGCGGCGTAATCGCGCAGAGCGCCCCCTTTGGCGGAGAAGGCGTCGCCGCGGACGTTGTGCAGCTCGATCCCGTCGAAATGCAGGCGGGCGGCGACGTCGCAGAACGCCTCAAAGGTCACGCCGTGCCAGCCCTTGGTGGAAAACGACAGCTTCACGCGCCCACCTCCTCATAAACGATCTTGTTCAGTGCGTGGATGTAGGCGCGCACGCTCGCCTCGATGATGTCGGTGGAGACGCCGTTGCCGGTGTAGATCCTGCCGCCCACGCGGAGCTTGACGGTGGCGGAGCCGACCGCCTCCTTGCCCTGGGTGACGGTCTGGATCTCAAAGTCGTCCAGATCGTAGTGGTAGCCGCTGACCTGCTCGATGGCGAGGAAGGCGGCGTCGATGGGGCCGTCGCCGATGGCGACCCCGCGCAGGATCTGATCCTGCTTCCTCAGGGCGATCTGCGCCGAGGTGGAGATGGCGTTGCCCGAGGTGACGATGTAGCTGTCCAGCTCGTACACGGCGGGCACCTGCAAAGCGGTGGAAACGAGGATGGCCTCGAGCTCCTTAGCGCCGACGGACTTCTTCCGCGCGACGCGGCAAAAGGCGCCGTAGACGCGCTCGGCGTCCTCCTCGGAGAGGTCGTAGCCCAACGCGGCGGCGGCCGCGGTGACCGCGTCCTTGTCGTCGTTGACGTCAAGCAGCAGGGCTTCCCCGCTCTCGACCGGGGCGGCGGGGTCGTCGCCCCGGGAGGCGGTGATCCGCTCGATCTGGCGGACGGTGCGGCGGAGCTTGGTGGCGTCGACGGCGGCACACAGGCCGTACTCGGCGCCCGCGTCCCTCAGCAGGGCGGCCAGCCCCTCGAGCGGGATCTCGCCGGCGGCGACGGCGGTCTTGGCCCCCGAGGCGGCGCCCTTGAGAGCGAGAGCCGCCTGGGCGAGGGCCAGCCCGGTGCGGTCGTCACAGCGTACCTGCACGGGTACGCCCAGCCCCTCCCCTGCCGAAGCGACGAAAGCGGCAAAGGCGTCGGGCGGCGTGCACCCCGCGGCGTCGCACAGCGTGACGCCGGCGGCGCCCGCGCCGACGGCGGCGGCAAGCGCCTCCTTCAAAAATGCGGGCTCGGCACGGGTGGCGTCCAGCGCGACGAATTCGGTGGGTGCGACGGCGCTCGCGGCGGCGACGGCGGAGGCGATCCACTCCAGCATCTTGGGCGCCTTCTTGTGACAGTGGTACTCCATCGCCACGGGGGAGACGGGCGCCTCCACCCGCAGGCGGGCGCCGTCGATCCCGGCGACGGCCTGCGCCGCGCGCGCCGCGCCGTCGGCGTCCCCGCCGACCGCGACAGACAGCGCCGCGTGCTTGACAAAGGAGGCGATCGTGCGCACGAGCAGGGCGTCCTGCTTCTGCTCTCCGACGGCGGGCAGCTCGATGACGTCCACCCTCAGGTTGTCCAGCAGGCGGGCGATCTCCAACTTCTCGCGGAAGGTGCTGCCCTCGGCCAGACAGAGCGTGACGTCGGAAAGAATGACGGTTTTCATAAGCAAGACTCCTTTTTCATAACAAAACGTCCCTGAGGAAATTCCTCAGGGACGAATCAACGATCCGCGGGACCACCCCGGTTACCGCCCGAAGGCGGTCACTCAGCAGGGCTCTGACAAGCCCCCGGCCGTGGTAACGGGGCCGCGCCGGAGCGACCTACTCGGTTCAGCCGCTCAGCTCCGGAAGGAGACTTCCCCTTCGCCGTGCGCCGTCTCGCACCGACCGACGGCTCTCTGTTCCAGCGGGAAGAAAGGGAATAATTCCATCAACGCTTTTGAATTTTGACCCATTTTAGCACAACGGCGGGGCGGTGTCAACCCCAAATTTAATCGATGGGTTTGGTCCAGCCGAACTCGTCGGCGAGCTTGCCCCACTGGATGCCGGTGAGGGTGTCGTAGAGGTGCTGGGTGACGGGGCCGATCTTGCCCCCGTTGACGGTGTAGCGGTGCTCCTTGTAGCACAGCTCCCCGATGGGCGAGACGACGGCGGCGGTGCCGCAGCCCCACGCCTCCTCCAGGGTGCCGTCCTCCATGGCCTTGGCCAATTCGTCGACGGAGAGGAGCCGCTCGTGGACGGTATAGCCCTCCTTCTGCAGCAGCTCGATGCAGGATTTGCGGGTGATGCCGGGCAGGATGGAGCCGGTCAGCGCCGGGGTGACGATCTCGTCCCCGATCTTGAACATGACGTTCATGGCGCCGACTTCCTCAATATACTTGCGCTCCACGCCGTCCAGCCAGAGCACCTGGGAATAGCCCTTCTGCTCGGCGCGCTCACCGGCGCGGTTGGAGGCGGCGTAGTTGCCGCCGCACTTGGCGTAGCCGGTGCCGCCGCGCACGGCGCGCACGTCCTGATCCTCGATCATGATGCGCACGGGGTTGATGCCCTCCTTGTAGTAGCTGCCGGAGGGGGAGGCGATGATGATGAAGGTGGCGTGGTGGACGGTGTGCACGCCCAGCGACTCGTCGTTGCCGAACATGAAGGGGCGCAGATACAGCGAGGTGCCGAACTCGGAGGGCGTCCAGTCCTGCTCGCACCGCACGAAGGTCAGCAGGGCCTCCATGGCCATCTCCTCCGGGATCTCGGGCAGGCAGAGCCGCTCGGCGGAGCGGTTCATGCGGCGGATGTTCTCCAGCGGGCGGAACAGCTGCACCTTCCCGTCGGCGCGGCGATAGGCCTTCAGCCCCTCGAAGATCTCGGAGCCGTAGTGCAGAACGGTCGACGCGGGATGGATGGAGAGGTTGGCGAAGGGGACGATCTTGGCGTCGTGCCAGCCCTCCTCGGGGGTGTAGTCCATGCGGAACATGTGGTCGGTGAAGATCTTGCCGAAGCCGAGGGTGCTGCTGTCGGGCTTGGCCTTGGGCGCGGCGGTCTTGGTGATGGTGATGTTCATGGCGTTATTCCTCCGGATATTCGGCGCCGATCTGGAGCGCCTTGCGGTTGACGTCGAGCATATCGGCGTGGCGGGCGGAAATGACCTTGCCCAGCGCGGCGGAAATGCTCTCTTCATTGAACATATCGAGGGTCTTGAGGATCTTGCCCATGAGGATGATGTTGGCCAGGGTGGGCATCCCGTTCTCACTGGCCAGACGGGTGGCGGGGACGTAGTGGGCGGTGACGTCACCGCGCGCGACCTTCCGCTCGATGAGGGTGGAGTCGGCGAAAATGATCCCGCCGGGGACGACCGCGCTCTCAAAGCGGTCGAGGGAGGGCAGGTTCATGGCCACCAGCACGTCGGGCGTGGAGACGATGGGCGAGCCGACCGGCTCGTCGCTGACGATGACGCTGCAGCTGGCGGTGCCGCCGCGCATCTCGGGGCCGTAGGAGGGCAGCCAGGAGACCTGCTTATCCTCCATCAGGCCCTTGTAGGCGAGCAGTTTTCCGGCGAAGAGGATGCCCTGGCCGCCGAAGCCGGAGAAGAGAAAGCGGGTGGTGCTCATTTCGTTTCCTCCTTTTGCGCCGAGCGATCCTTGTAGACGCCCAGGGGATAGTAAGGGATCATGGCCTCGTCGATCCACTGCAGGGCCTTCTGCGGGGTGACGCCCCAGTTGGTCGGGCAGGAGGAGAGCACCTCCACAAGGGAGAAGCCCTTGCCGTCGAGCTGGTTCTGGAAGGCCTTTTTGATGGCCTTCTTGGCCTCACGGATGTGAGGCACGCTGTTGACGGTGACGCGGGCCAGATACTCGGGCCCGTCCAGCTCGGAGAGCATCTCGCAGACCTTGACGGGGTAGCCGCACAGCTTGGGATCGCGGCCGTAGGGCGAGGTCTGGGTGACCTGGCCGGGCAGCGAGGTGGGGGCCATCTGGCCGCCCGTCATGCCGTAAATGGCGTTGTTGATGAAGATGACGGTGATGTTTTCGTTGCGGGCCGCGGCGTGGACGGTCTCGGCGGTGCCGATGGAGGCCAGGTCGCCGTCGCCCTGATAGGTGAAGACGACGTGGTGCTCGGGATCGGCGCGCTTGACGCCGGTGGCGACGGCCGGAGCGCGGCCGTGCGCGGCCTCGATCATGTCGCAGTTGAAATAGTCGTAGGCCATGACCGAGCAGCCGACCGGGGCGATGCCGATGGTGCGGCCCTCGATGCCCAGCTCGTCGATGACCTCGGCGACAAGGCGGTGGACGATGCCGTGGGTACAGCCGGGGCAGTAATGCAGCGGCACGTCGGCCAGCGCATGGGGTTTTTCAAAGACGGTCATTACCGATCGCCTCCTTTCGCGGCTTCTTCAATGGCGGCGAGCACCTGCTCGGGGGACGGGATCATGCCGCCCGCGCGGTTGCAAAGCGTGACGGGCACGCGGCACTCGGTGGCCAGGCGGACGTCCTCGATCATCTGGCCCATGTTGAGCTCGACGGAGATCATCTGTCTGGCGTGGCCGGCGGCCCTGGCGAAGGGCGCCTTGGGGAAGGGCCACAGGGTGATGGGACGGATGAGGCCGACCTTGATCCCCTTCTTGCGGGCCTCGACGACGGCGTTCTTGGAGACGCGGGCGGCGATGCCGAAGGCGGCGATGACGATCTCGGCGTCCTCGACCATATATTCCTCCCAGAGGGGCTCCTTCTCCTCGATGAGCTTATACTTCTCATACCGGGCGAAGTTGAACTTCTCCAGCTCCTCGGGGACGAGGGAGAGGGAATTGATGATGTTGTGGGGGCGCTTGCCCTCGGTGCCGGTAGTCGCCCAGGGCTTGGCCGGCTCGGGCTTGCGGTCAAAGTGGAGGTCGACGGCCTCCATCATCTGGCCCATGGTGCCGTCCGCCAGGATCATGGCGGTCATGCGGTACTTTTCGGCCAAATCAAAGGCATCTGAAGTCAGGGAAGCCATTTCCTGCACAGAGGAGGGAGCCAGCACGATCATGT
>CAMHOI010000062.1 GCA_946186725.1 uncultured Clostridia bacterium | reverse complement strand
TTTCCTCTTTGGACGACGTGTTTGATGCTGATCGCGCCGCAAGAGAGTACGTGCTGACACATGTATAAGGAAAGGACCTGATGACCATTTTCACCTGGATCGCTGCGGCATGGAATGCTGTCTGGCCCTATTTGCTGGCCGTTCTCGTTCTCTTTGCCGTCATTATCATCCACGAGTTCGGCCATTTCATCACAGCGAAACTCTGCGGCATCCGCGTCAATGAGTTTGCCGTCGGCTTCGGCCCCCGTCTGCTTCACAAGAAGATCGGGGAAACGGAGTATGCCTGGCGACTGATCCCCTTCGGCGGCTTTTGCGCCATGGAAGGGGAGGATGAGGAGAGCGACGATCCCCGCGCCTTCGGCAACCAAAAGGCGTGGCGCCGCCTGCTTGTCGTGCTGGCCGGTGCGGTCTTCAATCTTCTGCTCGGATTTATTCTTGCCGTCTGCATCGTTCTGCCGCAGGAGCGCTTTGCCACCACGCAGGTTGCCCAGTTTGACGAGGACGCCGTCAGCGTCAAGTCCGGATTGCAGGTCGGCGACGTCATCGTGAGCGCAAACGGGCGCAGCGTCTTCACCACGTACGATCTCTCCTACCTCCTGTCGACCGATGAGGACGGCGCGTTGGATTTTGTCGTCGAGCGGGAAGGGGAGGAGATCGAACTCAACGCCGTGCAATTCGACCTGACGGAAGAAGACGGTCAGCGTCATATTCGCCTGGACTTCCTGGTTTTTGGGGAAGAGCGATCCTTCGGCTCTGTTGTCAAGAACAGTTTTCTCACAACGCTTTCCTATGGCCGTGTCGTCTACATGTCCTTTCTCGATCTGCTCGGCGGCCGTCTCGGCCTCAACGATATGAGCGGCCCTGTCGGCATCACCGCCGCCATCGGCGACGCGGCGCGGCAATCGCTGAAAAACGTGCTGTCGATTGCCTGCCTCATCACCGTCAATCTCGGCATTTTTAATCTATTCCCGTTGCCTGCGCTCGATGGCGGCCGCGCCGTTTTCCTGCTGTTGGAGATGATCCGCCGCAAGCCCGTTCCGGCCAAGTACGAGGGCTGGATCCACGCGGCCGGGTTCGCTCTTCTTCTTTTCCTGTTGGTTCTCATTTCTTTCAAGGATATCGTTCGCCTCGTTACCGGCGGTTAGGAGGGTACGCATGCGTGACCAAACCAGGCAGGTCCGGGTCGGCTCCGTCCTCATCGGCGGCGGCGCACCCGTCACCGTCCAATCCATGCTCAGTGCCCCATCCCATGACGTCGAGGCCAACCTCAGCCAGGCCCGACGGCTGGAGGATGCCGGGTGCGAGATCCTGCGCGTCTCCGTGCCGGATCAGAATGCGGTCGCGCTGCTCGCCCGCCTCAAGGAAAGCGTGTCCGTCCCCATCGTCGCGGACATCCATTTTGACTATCGCCTCGCGATCGAGAGCGTGGCCGCCGGCGCGGATAAGATACGCATCAACCCGGGCAACATCGGGGAGGACAGCCGCGTCAAAGCGGTCGCGGACGCTTGCCGATCACGCGGCGTCCCCATTCGCATCGGCGTCAACTCCGGCTCACTGGAGAAGAGCATTCTTGCCAAATACGGCGCCCCCACACCGGAAGCGATCGTTGAGAGCGCCCTTTATCACGCTTCGCTGTTGGAACGCTTTGATTTCGACGACATCGTCGTTTCTCTCAAGTCGTCCGACGTATCCCGCACGTATGCCGCCTATCGTCTGTTTTCCGAGCGGTGTCGCTATCCGCTCCACGTCGGCGTGACCGAAGCCGGCACTCTGCGTCAGGGAATTATCAAATCCGCCTGCGCCGTCGGAGGTCTCCTTCTGGAAGGCATTGGCGATACCATCCGCGTTTCTCTGACCGACGATCCCGTGGAGGAGGTTCGCGCCGGCATCGACATTCTGAAAGCCGTCGGCCTTCGCCAAGGCGGCGTGACCTTCGTATCATGCCCCACCTGCGGGCGCACTCGTATTGACGTCGTGGCCCTTGCCAAAGAGGCCGAGAGGCGCCTGGCTGGCTGTCAAAAGAACATTAAGGTCGCCATTATGGGCTGTGTCGTCAACGGCCCAGGCGAGGCGGCGGAGGCCGACGTCGGGATTGCTGGCGGCGACCACTGCGGCGTGCTCATCAAGAAGGGCAAAATCCTTCGCAAGGTGCCGGAAGCAGCGCTGTTGGACGAGTTGATCGCTGAAATAGAAAGGATGTAAATGGTGAACAGGACTCCCTTTTCAGAGATTTTCGGGCAAGTCATGGATTGCGCCGCCCTGGGCGACGAGATTCGTGACGTTGCCGTTTCCGATATACGCATTTTCCGTGAAGAACGCGCTCTGACGCTTGCCCTTGTGCTGACGCGCGTTGTGAGTTATGTTTGGTATCGCCGATTGTTGGACGCCGTAAGCCGCGCACTCGATCTTCGACGCCTGGATTGCCGCCTGACCTTCGACGGCTTACCGCTTGACGAGGCGGGCGTCGCGTTTGCCATCGCCGATCTGACGCGTGACAACGCCGCGATCGGCGGCATCTTCAACGGCTGCGCCTTACAGATCAGCGGCGACAGCGTCACCCTGAAGCTGCAGCATGGCGGCGTTTCTGCCGGAGACGCACCCGATGCGCGACTGGCCCGTCTGTTGAGCGATCTCTACGGCAAACCTGTTACCGTGGCGCTCACCGGCGAACTGGAAGCAACTGAGGTTGTTGTACCCGAGGAAGTGTTGGAAGCGGCTCATAAAGAAAAAGAGCCGGAGCCGACCGATCCTCCTGCCGACGGTCTTCCGATCTATCTGGACACCGCCAAAGTGGTCTGGAGCCGCTACGGCGGCGCCGCGCGCATCAAGGGCGATCTGGTACCCATCTCCTCCCTCACTCCCGATCTCGGCACCTGCACGATCTGGGGCGAGGTCTTCAAGACCGAAGTCAAGCCGACGCGCTCCGGCGATCGTGTGCGCCTCAATATCTCGCTGACCGATTATACCGACTCCATTATGGTCAAGGCCTACCTGACCAAACAGGAGACCCATTGGGCGGAGGATCTGCGCAGCGGCTCCTGCCTGCTCATCAAGGGCGCCATGGAGAACGACAAGTTTGAGAATGATTACATTTTTGCTCCCTCCGTTGTCGCCGTCGTGCGCAAGTATACCGAGACCGACCGCGCTCCCGTCAAGCGCGTTGAGCTTCATCTGCACACCAACATGTCGCAGATGGACGGCATGAGTTCGCCGGAATCTTTGGTCGAGCGGGCCCACGAGTGGGGCCATCGCGCTGTCGCCATTACCGACCACGGCGTCGTTCAGGCCATTCCCGAGGTAATGAATACGGTCGAGAAGATCCGAAAAAAAGACCCGGATTTCAAGGCCATCTACGGCATGGAAAGCTATTTTGTCAACGACCTCGTGCCCGCCGTCTACGGCGAGTGCGATCAGCCCCTTGACGGCGAGTTCATCGTTTTCGACTTCGAGACCACCGGCTTCAGCCCCGTCAACGACCGTATCACCGAGATCGGGGCCGTCCTCCTGAGAGACGGCGAGATCGTGGACACCTTCTCGTCCCTCGTCAATCCCGGTATGCCCATCCCCGCGCGCGTGGTCGAGGTGACCGGCATCACCGACGACATGGTAAAGGACGCCCCCCGCGAGGAGGAGATCTTTCCGCGCTTTCTGGATTTCGTCGGCGACCGACTGATGGTCGCGCACAACGCCGCCTTCGATATGTCCTTCTGCCGCGCCGCCGCCAAGCGGCTGGGCCGTGCGATCGCCAATCCCTACTGCGACACTGTGCCCATGGCCCGCGCCCTTTTGCCCGACCTTAGGAACCACAAGCTGGACACCGTGGCGGAGGCGCTGGATCTGGGCGACTTCAACCACCACCGCGCCGTGGATGACGCTACCATGCTGGGACTGATCTTTGCCAAACTCATCAAGCGTCTGCAGGAATCCTCAAAAGGGGAGTGCAGGAACGTTTCCACCATCAACGGCCATCTGGCCGGCGGTGATCCGCGCACCCTTCATCGCTATCATCAGATCATCCTTGTGCGCGACCACGTCGGACTCAAGAATCTCTACAAGCTCGTCTCCCTCTCCAATCTCAAGTATTACCAGTCCCGCGGCGCCTCGCGCAAGCCCCTGGTCCCCAAGAGCGAGCTCATGCGTCTGCGCGACGGTCTGCTGATCGGCAGCGCCTGCGAGCAGGGCGAGCTGTATCAGGCCGTGTTGGACAACCGACCCTGGGGCGAACTGCTGGACATCGCCTCCTTTTACGATTATTTGGAGATCCAGCCCAACGGAAACAATGCCTTCATGGTCCGCAACGGCACCCTCAAGAGCGAGGATGATCTCATTGCCATCAACCGCACCATCCTCAAGATCGGGGAAAAGCTCGGCAAGCCCGTCGTGGCAACCGGCGACGTCCATTTCCTCAACAAGTCCGACGCCAAGTTCCGCGCCATCCTTATGGCCGGCCAAGGGTACCCCGACGCCGACGATCAGGCACCGCTTTACTTCAAGACCACGCAGGAAATGCTGGACGACTTTGCCTATCTCGGCAAGGAGAAGGCCTATGAGGTCGTGGTTGCCAACCCCAACCGCATCGCCGATCTCATTGAGTATATCCGCCCCATCCCGGAGGGCAACTTCCCGCCCGCCATTCCCGGCTCAGACGAGATCATCCGCGAGGTCACCCTGTCCAAAGCGCATGAGATCTATGGCGACCCTCTGCCGGAGATCGTGCAAAAGCGATTGGACAAGGAGCTTGACTCCATTATCAAAAACGGATTCTCCATTATGTACGTCACCGCGCAGAAGCTGGTCGCCGACTCCGTAGAGCACGGCTATCTCGTCGGCTCCCGGGGCTCGGTCGGCTCCTCCTTCGTCGCCACCATGGCCGGCATTTCTGAGGTCAATCCGCTGTGCCCGCATTATGTCTGTCCCTCCTGCAAGCACAGCGAGTTCATCGAGGACGGTTCGGTCGGCTCCGGCTTCGATCTGCCGGAGAAGGCCTGCCCCCACTGCGGCACGGCGATGAACCGCGACGGGCACGACATCCCCTTTGAGACCTTCCTGGGGTTTGACGGGGATAAGACGCCCGATATCGACCTCAACTTCTCCGGCGAGTATCAATCCAGTGCTCATAAATTTACGGAATCGCTCTTCGGCAGCGAAAACGTCTTCAAGGCAGGTACGATCGCCACCGTTGCCGACAAGACCGCCTACGGCTTCGTGCGTAAATACGCCGAGGAGCGAGGACTCATCCTCAATAAGGCCGAGATCGACCGCCTGACCATCGGCTGTACCGGGGTCAAGCGCACCACCGGCCAGCATCCGGGCGGTATGGTCGTTGTGCCGCGTTGCTTTGATATTTATGATTTTTGTCCCGTGCAGCACCCTGCGGAGGACGTCAACAGCGACACCGTGACCACCCACTTTGATTTCCATTCCATCCACGATACCATCCTCAAGCTGGACGAACTCGGCCACGATATTCCGTCCATTTATAAGTATCTGGAGGAGTATACCGGCATCCCCGTCATGGACGTCTCCATGAGCGATCCCGAGGTAATGAGTCTGTTCACCTCGACAAAGGCGCTGGGCGTTACGCCGGAGCAGATCGGTTCTCAGACGGGCACATTCTCCATTCCCGAGTTCGGCACGGGGTTCGTGCGCGGGATGCTTGTCGATTGTCAGCCCAAGACCTTTGCTGATCTGTTGCAGATCTCCGGCCTTTCCCACGGCACCGACGTATGGCTGGGCAATGCACAGGAGCTCATTAAGAACGGCACCTGCACCATTTCCGACGTTATCGGGACCCGCGACGGCATTATGACCTATTTGCTCCATCGCGGCCTCAAGCCCAAAATGGCCTTCAACATCATGGAGAAAGTCCGCAAGGGCATGGTCGCCAAAGGCAAACTGGAGCCCGAAAAATGGGAAGAAATGAAGCAAGCCATGCGAGAGCACGAGGTCCCGGAGTGGTACATCGAGAGCTGTCAGAAGATCATGTATATGTTCCCCAAGGCGCACGCCGCCGCCTACGTGATCTCCGCCCTCCGCCTTGGATGGTATAAGGTCCACCGTCCGCTGGAATACTATGCCGCTTTCTTCACCGTGCGCGGAGAGGAAATCGACGCCAAGACCGTCATGGGCGGCCAACCGGCCGTTCAGGCCGTCATCCGCGAGATTGAGGAAAAGGGAATGGACGCCAACGCCAAGGAGAACGCCAAACTGGCGTCCATGCAGATCGTCAATGAGATGATGGCGCGCGGGATCCGGTTCCTTCCGCTCGACTTTTACAAGTCGGACGCTCGCAAATATCTCGTCCAGGACGGTGGGATTCGTCTTCCCTTCAACTCCGT
>CAMHOI010000061.1 GCA_946186725.1 uncultured Clostridia bacterium | reverse complement strand
CCTCGACAAAGGCCGCCCTCTTTTCCAGTTCATCCAAAAAGACATCTATCACATCCTCGAAATGGATCTTTTCCAGATCGCTTCCGTTCAGCAGCTGAACCAGGGCGTCCACGTCCTTGGATGAGGTCCCGAGATCGTCGGCGCGGGACTCTGTTCCGTCCGCCCAGACGACGGTCAATCCGTACACGGGTCCCTCCTCGCCGTCCGGGTTGCGGAAGACGCCTTGGGTACGGATCACATGGATCAACCGGGGTGGATTCTTCGACATTTTTCTGACAACTCCTTTTCTGTGCCCACCTACTATACTCAAACGAGTCCCAAAGGTCAAGCGATTTGGGCAAAAATCAACCAAAGAGGTAAGAAGGTTGAAAAGGTTGACGCCTTTGGAAAACTTTTTTTATTGAAAATCCGGCGCTATTCATGCGATAATGGTCGCGGAGGCGCGAAAGATGGAAAAAATGTCGGTATGGAAAAGGATCGATCGAATGGGGTCGGGCCCGATTGCGTTGATGATGGTCGGATGCGCGGTCTCCCTGACGTTGTCGGCGGCTGCTCTGCGGTTCAGCGGGTTCGACGGCGGGACCGGGCTGACGCTCGCTGCGGCGGCGCTGCGCGCAGTACTGCTGCCCTGCTCGGTCGCGCTCGGGTGGGATCTGTGGCAGCAGCGGGAGACCGATCCGTAAGGACTCGGTTGACAAACCGAGCCATTTGGTATAAGATAAGAACTCGGCCGGATCGGCCGTGTTCCTGCCCCCGTAGCTCAGCCGGATAGAGCGTTCGCCTCCTAAGCGAAAGGCCATGCGTTCGAATCGCGTCGGGGGCGCCATGTCAATACCGGAAGCCTTTGAAAATCAAGGATTTCCGTATATATAAATCCATTCAATACCGGTCATCGGAGGACAGTACGCCGTAGCGTAGGGGATCGTAAAGCGTTTGCTTTGCAGGCCGCCTGTCGGATAAGATGTCGAGTGAGCTCGGAACGAACGGGGATCGCACCCTTTTGTTGCCGGGCTTATTTTACGGAGGTTTTTATGGAAACGAAAACAGTTACGCTCGCACCACTCACGCCGGATGACCGGGAGCGGTTCATCCTCGACAATCAGGAGGCGTTCCGCTTCGGAGCGATGGAAGAATTCGGCCGCCGTGACGATCACATGGAGGAGGACGGCGAGATCATTTCCCGCGCCACGATCGAGCGATGCATCGACGGCGAGCATTCCGAGGCGCTGCGCATTCTGGAGGACGGACGTCCCGTGGGCGGAGCCGTTGTAAAGCTCGATCCCGTGTCCCATCACAACGAGCTGGAGTTGCTCTTTGTTACCCCGCACGAACACAGCAACGGGGTCGGCTTCCGCGCGTGGCAGCTGATTGAAGAACGGTATCCGGATACCGTCGTGTGGGAAACCTGCACGCCGTATTTTGAAACGCGGAACATTCACTTCTACGTAAACAAATGCGGCTTTCACGCCGTGGAATTCTTCAACCGCTTCCACCCCGATCCGCACGATCCCGAAACCGGCGAAGTCAACAACTACGACGGCGACGGCTTCGACGGAATGTTCCGTTTTGAGAAACAAATGAAATAACAAAAACGCCTCCGAGCCGATGTGGCTCAGAGGCGTTGCTGCGTATATGGGTTATTCGGTAATCGTTTCTTCGAGCCATTGCAAGTATTCTTCCGTGTAAGGGGTTTTTTTACAATCTGATTGAAAAAAGCACACTTTTCGAGTACAATTACAGGAGATCGACAAATCTGAATTCAGAGAGGAATATGATCATGGATTACAGAAAATACGGTGAAGCCGTGTATATACGGATGGACAGAGGCGACGAAATCATCGGGTGTATTCAGAAGGTCTGTGAAAGCGAGAAAATCCTTTCGGCTGTATTCAGCGGGATCGGCGGATGCTCTGAGGCGCAGATACAAACCTTTGTGCCGGAAACCGGCGCGTTTGAAACGCAAACAATACGCGGTATGTTGGAGCTTGTGACTCTGACGGGAAGCATTGTCTCCGGTGACGATCATAAACCATATTCTCATACGCATGCCGTATTTTCCTATAAGGACGGCGAGCAGCATCGAATGGCCGCGGGCCACATTCAATCCATCATCGTACTCTATACGGCGGAAATAGAGTTGAGGCCGGTCGTCGGGGGAGTGATTGAGCGGCAGTTTGACCCGGTGACGGGCACGGGCTTTTGGAAATTCCGGTGAATCCCGGCTGGTGAAGAAAACAGAAACCTCTTTTGTCCAAGCGGGCGAAAGAGGTTTGTCCCTTTTCGATTGAAAAGGGAGGCGTGATATGATAAACTGATGGAAGGAAATAACATGACGGCGCACTGCCGGAACAAGGAGGGCCGAAGCATGGAACTGATACAGAGCTTTTCGGTGGATCACACGCGGATCATACCCGGTATTTTTACGAGCAGAGTCGACCGCGTCGGCGACCGTTCGGTCACGACCTACGACGTGCGGCTCAAGCGGCCCAATATCGAGCCGGTCATCGACGTGGCGGCCATGCATTCGCTGGAGCACATTGTGGCGACGTATCTGCGCAACGATCCGGACTGGAAGGACGAGGTCATTTACTGGGGGCCCATGGGCTGCCTGACGGGCTTCTATCTTATACTCAAGGGCGAGCGCGCACCGCAGGAGCTTTACGGGCTGATGCGGGACGCGTTTCGCTCCGTCGAAAACGTGCGGGAGGTACCCGGCGCCGCTCCCGTGAACTGCGGACACTACCTGATGCACGACCTCGCAATGGCCAAATGGTACGCCCGGGAATTTGCCGATTATCTGGAGGCCAACGACGGAAACGACAGCATTTTTGAGTATCCACGGGCGAAACGGCTTGTGACGGACGACGGGCAGCACTTCTTTGATTCCTGACGCGGGAGGAGGGGCAGCATGACAAACCCGTTTGACAGCGCCCTGCTCTGGGAGGCGGACACGCTCGCGTTCCTGCGGGACAGGGTGTCCGCCGTGACCGGCGTGACGCTTTCCTTCCCCATCCGGGCGGAAAAGGGACCGGGGCTGACCATCCACTGGAAGCGTGGAGAAGCGCAGGTGAGAGCCGAGGACAAAGCGGCGCTCGCGCGCGGACTCTTTCTGCTCGCGCAGGCAGTCAGAGAAGGACGTGACGCGCTGAACACGGAACAAGGGCGGCACTTTGCGCACTGCGGCGCCATGCTGGATATGTCGCGCAACCGCGTCATGACGGTGGAGGCCGTCAAGCGATGGATCGACCGGCAGGCGGCGCTGGGGCTCAATCTGCTGATGCTTTACACCGAGGACACCTATGAGATCCCTGCGTACCCCTACTTCGGCTATCTGCGGGGACGGTACACGCAGAAACAACTCAAGGAGATCGACGACTACGCCTATTCGATGGGCGTGGAGCTGGTGCCCTGCATCCAGACGCTGGCTCATCTGAAGCAGTTTTTGCAGTGGCCGAGCTCGTACCCCCTGCGGGATCAGGACGATATTCTGCTCATCGACAGCGAGGCGACCTATGATTTCATCGACGCGGCGCTGTGCTCCCTTTCGCCATGCTTCCGCTCCCGGCGCATCCACATCGGCATGGACGAGGCCCACGGCGTGGGACTGGGTCAGTATCTGAAGCGTCACGGATACGCAGACCGGTTCCAACTGATGAGCCGACATTTGAGCCGGGTGGTCGAGCTGTGCGGCAAATACGGCTTCCGGCCCATGATGTGGAGCGATATGTTCTTCCGTCTGGGCAGCGCGAACGGGGAATATTATGACCCCGCGTGTCATATCCCGCAGTCGGTCATCGACGCCCTTCCGCCGGTGGAAATGGTCTACTGGGACTATTATCACACGGACGAGGCCGACTACGAGCGGATGCTGGCGCAGCACGCGCGTCTGGGCACGACGACCGTCTTTGCGGGCGGCGTGTGGGCCTGGTCGGGCTTCCTGCCCAACTACCGGCGCACCCTGCGCACCATGGAGCCCGCGCTGCGGGTCTGTGCGAGGCGTCAAACGGACACGGTGCTGGCCACCTTCTGGGGCGACGATGGGGCGGAAGCCGACTACGAAACGGCGATCGAAGGGCTGACCCTCTTCTCGGAGGCCTGCTGGCAGGGAGAGACGTTCTCCCTTTCGGCGTGCGAAAAGGCGGCCGATCTGCTGACGGGTACGCCTGCCGAGGTGCGTCGGGCCTGTGACGCTTTCCACGCCGACCAATGCGGTTCCTACACGGGCAAGATCCTCATTTGGAGCGACCCGCTCTATCCCAACGGCGTACCGAAGGAGCACGCGGACGCTCTGCTGAACGCCGCCGAAGCCGCCGTCCCGGTGTTAGAAAAAGCACCGCAGACCCTGCCGACGCGGTACGCTCTCCTTCTGCTGCAAACGCTGTGCGGCAAGATCCGCCTGATCCGCACCCTCCGCGCCGGCTATGAAAGCGGCGACCGCGACGCGATGCGCCGCGCGATGACCGAAGAGATCCCCGACCTGATCGCCGCCTACAAGGCGCTGGCCGACGCACACGGCGAACTGTGGGAAAGCGAATGCAAGCGGCAGGGCTGGGAGGTGCTCTCCCTGCGGTACGGCGGCGCGATGGAACGCCTGCGCGACGTCGCGGGGGAGATCGGGCGGTGGCTTGACGGCCGCCTCGATCGCATAGAGGAGCTGGACGAGCCCGTTCTGCCCGACGGCAAGGGCGGCTGGTACGACCAGGTCTCCACCCCCTCCGCCAAAACGTGATTCTTCTTGCCATCCGCAGGAACACATGATATACTGCAAGCGGGACCCATCCCATTCCACATCCGAAAGGAGTTCTGGAAGATGAAAAAGATTCTGTCTTTTCTGCTCACCTGCCTGCTGACGGCATCCTGTCTGCCTCTGATTGCGTCCGCCGCGCCGATCGTCGCGGCAAGCAGTATGCCCTTCGAGCTGGTGGCGCCCGCCCACGTCTACGCGGAGCGGTCGGAAGAGTCGCCGACCACCAACCTATTCGTTTACAGCTTGAGCAACGAGATGACGACGTTCTTCAAAAACAAGAGCGAAGCGCATCTCAACGATACCATTGAGCAGTTCATGTCGGCCTACGACTTTGACGACACCTGGATGAACATCCAGATCGACTGGGCGCTGGACGACGTGGACGACGCGGTCTCCGGCTGGCATTACACCTCCTGCTGGGACGGTAACCCCACTTACGGTCTCGGCTGTGACGAGGAGGGCCGCTACCGTTACAGCGAATGGGACGTCGTGGACGGCTGGATCGGCAACGCGGAGGAGACCGTCAACTACGTCTGGGTCACGCGCGGCGTGCCAAATGACGAGCGCTGGTACGGCAACCCCGATACCTTGACCCCCGGCGTCAGGGATCAACTGAATCCCGGACAGTACACCTATGACGAAAACGCCAACGACGGCGACGGCGAGCTGTATATCGACTTCACCGAGCACACGATGTACTTCCGTGCGCGTTTCGCGCTGACCCTGCGCACGGAAGGAGAAGACGACGAGTACCGCTTCTCCGACTGGTCGGAGGTCACCTGCGTCGGCAAGAACGCCGTCCCCGCTGAGCCGCTGACCCAGGAGGATCTGACCGCGCCCGTCATCACAAGCTTGCGCATGACGGACAAGGAGTTCAACAATAACCCCGTCGTCGCCTTTACGCTGACCGTGCCCGACGCGCTGGCCGAAAACGCCGCCAAGGTGGCGGCGACCGGCGGCCAGATCGTCATTGAGATCGAGGGCCGCGTGCAGGGCGACGAGACCTTCGTCGGCCTGCAGGGCGACTGGATCATCCGCGCCGGCGAAATGGAAGCCGACCTCTTCAGTCTGGTCAATGAACAGCGTCCCTACGTGCCCAAGGACACCATCGTCGAGCTGCGCTGCCGCTACCGCTACGATCATCCGCGGTTCTTTGACGGCGAGATGTACTCCGAATACTCTAAGATCATCTCCTTCGGCACCGACGACATCACCCAGGGCGGCAGCACGCCCGTAGATCCCGGGCAGAAGGACACGCTGGAGATCAGCGTGGCGCGTCCCATCCACAACCGCAAGTTCCCCGCCGAGGCAGGCATCGTCTCCGACACCTACCGGATCGAGTCGCTGACCTGGTATAACGGTGTGGACAGCGAGATCGTCATGGGATCGGAAAGCACGGCTTGGTGCGGGACGACCTACGACGCGGAGATCGTTCTCGTACCCAAGACGGAGGGAATCAACACCGCCAACGCGGAGGTGATCGTCAACGGCGAGAAGGCGACCCGCGTAACCGCGGCCGCCGACAAGATCACCGTGCGGTTCAGCATCTATTGCCTGAAAGGCGACCTGGACAAGGACGGCTGGGTCACGGACGAAGACGCCATCTGGCTGCTGATGAACACTTTCTTCCCCGAGGATTATCCGGTGG
>CAMHOI010000060.1 GCA_946186725.1 uncultured Clostridia bacterium | reverse complement strand
TGCTGGTGTGCACCACCATCATCGAAACGGGCGTCGACGTGCCCAACGTCAACACCCTTGTCATTGAGAACGCCGACCGCTTCGGGCTGGCGCAGCTCCACCAGCTGCGCGGCCGAGTGGGGCGCAGCGCCCGGCGCGCCTACGCCTACCTCGTCTTCCCGCCGGGCAAGGCCCTCTCGGAGATCGCCGTCAAGCGGCTGGACGCCATACGCGCCTTCACCGAGTTCGGCTCCGGCTTCCGCATCGCCATGCGCGATCTGGAGATCCGGGGCGCGGGCAACCTGCTGGGCGGGGAACAGCACGGACACATGGAGTCCGTCGGCTACGATATGTACGTCCGACTCCTCTCCGACGCCGTGGCCGAGGAAAAAGGCGAGACGCCCCCGCCCGACGTCCCCTGCACCGTCGATCTGCCCATCCCGGCCCACATCCCCGAGGCGTATATCGCCTCCCTGCCCGCGCGGCTGGGCGTCTACCGCCGCATCGCGGACATCCGCGGCGTCGAGGACGCGCGGGATGTCACCGACGAGCTGATCGACCGCTTCGGCGAGCCGCCCGCCACGGTGACGGGGCTGATCTCGGTCGCCCTGATGCGCAACCGCTGCGCCGCGCTGGGCATCTCCGCCGTCGAGCAGGAGGGGCCCTGGCTGCGCCTGTGTCCCGCCGCCGTCGAGCCGGCGAAGGTGGCCGCGCTTTCGGCCGTGTTCAAAAAGCTGTTCCGCGTCAAGGCGGGCGCCAAGCCGGCCTACGAGCTGCACGCCGCCCCCGGTCTGACCCCGCTGGAATTGCTCGGCGCCGCGCTGGACGCCCTGGAGGGCGCCGCCGGGGCGGAAGAATAAGCCGCTCTTTACTTTTGGCGAAAACTGTAGTATAATCACGGTAATACCAAGCACCTGGAGGAACGAGATATGAAAACTTCCGCTCGCGTTCTGGCCCTGCTGACGGCCGTTCTCCTGGCGATCGGCTGTCTGGCCGCCTGCCACGGGAAGGACGCCGTCGTCGCGACCTGCACCGCCAACGACAAAACCTATACCCTCACCGCCGGGCAGTACGCCTTTGCCCTCATCGCCGCCGACAGCGAGGCCCGCACCAAGGTCGGCGAGAATCTCACCGACGCCGAGAAAAACGCCGGCACGGAGATCGACTACTTCTCCAAATCCATCGACGATAAGGATTACGTCACGTGGGTGGAGGAGCGCGCCGAGGAGATCCTGCGCGAGTATTTCTACATCGCCTCCGAGTTCGACCGGGCCGGGCTCGAGCTGTCCGAGTCCGACGCCACGAGCAAGGACAGCTACTTCTCCTACCTGTGGTCGATGAACGGCTATCAGTACATCTGCGAGCCCAACGGCGCCTCGTTTGACTCCTTCACCGCCGTGGAGTCGGTGCTCAGCTATCAGCGCAACACCCTCTTCAACCACATCTACGGCGCCGAGGGCACCGACCCCGTCTCCGAGGAGGAAAAGACCGCCGCCCTGCTCGAGCACTTCGCCGTCGCCGACGTCATCACCCTCGATCCCTCCACACTGAAGGAGGCCCCCGCCGAGGGCGAGGAAACGCCCGAGCAGACCGACGAGGAGAAGGAGGCCGAGACCGCCGCGCTCAAGGAGCAGGCCCGCGCTCAGCTTCAGGGCTACGCCGACCGCATCAACAACGGCGTCAGCTTCTCCGTGATCTACTACGAGTTCAACGGCACCCAGCCCTCCGAAGAGGAGGAAGAGGAGGATCCCGCCGATCACAAGCATCCGCAGGACACCCTCGCCACGGTCTACGGCGACGAGGACACCACCGTCTCCAACGCCCTCTTCGCCAAGGTCAAGGCATGTGAGGTCGGCAAGGCGACCGTCGTTGAGACCGACGACGGCAAATTCGCTCTCGTACTGCGGCAGGAGATCACCGACGATCCTTATTACGCCGACGACCTCGCCGACGAGATCCTTTCCCTGCTCAAGGGCGACGAGTTCGACGAGCAGATCAAGGCCGGCGGCAAGAAGCTTGACGTGCAGATCAACGACTATGAGCGCGATCACATCAAGGTCAAGAACATTGATTACTCCGCGTACAACGAGTACATGAACGCTCTCTACAGCCAGTACGGCCAGTGAGTCCCGCTTGCCAAGGGGCGCCGCGCGACGCGGCGCCCCTTTTTTTATTCACGAATTGTTCACGGTCAAAAATAAGATTTCGTATAATATAGATAAGATTTCAAGAGCGCGGCGACCGACAGTTATGATATGATATAGGCGGTATTTTCCCGATCACAAAACGACTCATCAGGGGGGTATCCTATGCTTTCTCATCGTCGGCTCCGCGTCGCCTTTGCCCTGGCGTTCTGCACTCTGCTGCTGACGGCCGTCGCCTGCGACTCCACGCCCTCGGGCAGCGCGTCCTCCGCAACGTCCGCCGCAACGTCCGCCGCCTCCTCAAAGACGGCTTCCTCCTCCGCGGAGACGTCCTCCGCCGAGTCGCAGGCGTCCTCCGCCCAGACCCTGCCCGAGACCGACGAGCGGGGCTACGTTCTGGTCGCCAACGCCGTCAAGAAGCGCGACCTCGCCGTTGCCGTCGCCGACGTCAGCGAGGTCTTCGACGCGGCCGCGCCCGGCTACGTCGTGGAGGGCGGCCCCTATCTGGTGAACGCGGACACGCTCAAGCGCCTGACCACCGCCAAGGTGGAGGGCAGCGGCTCGGTCAAGTACGTCGACTTCAAGGTCCTGCGTATGGATTATGACACCGACGACCCCTTCACGGGCGAGATCCCGGTGTCCAAGCTTCACGACCCCGTCTACGTGCAGATGAATCTGCCCAGCGAGGCGCAGACCTTCATGTCGTCGCGGGTCAACCCCGAGAATATGCACGTCGCGCGCGCCGACCACAAGAACGTCCTGCCCATCGGCGCCGTTTACCGCAACGAGAACAACAAGCCCGCCGACACCGACGTCTGCATCCGCAACATCCGCTGCTTTATCCACACCCAGGAGAAGGGCTGGATCACGACCAACGACATTGCCGTGCCCACCGAGAGCATGGTCAACCACGTCTACAATCTCCCCTGGATCGCCGAGAACGGGAGCTGGACCGTCCCCTCCGACCGGATCCAGGTCATGGAGGACCACGTCGAGATCACGCTCACGGGCGAGGATCTCAACGGCAAGTTCAAGGAATCCCGGCCCAAGGTCGAGGAATCCTGCCTCCACTTCTGGGGCAAGCAGGACCGCTTCAGCAACCACGGCGTGACCGGCGATCAGATCGACGGCGTGATCGCGGCCTATGACATCTGGGTCAAGGAGCCCGAGGCGGTGGGCAAGATCGTCGCCACCATCGGCGCCGACTGGCGCGTCACCTCCAACGGCAAGACCGACCAGGCCTTCTCCGGCTACAACCACCTGATCACCACCGAACCGCGCACCGTCTATGGCCACAACGTCGGGCCCAAGGCCTACGATTCCGTCGTCAAATCCGACGAGGTCATGGCGCTGCTCGGCATGAAATAATCTGTAAGAGGTGTCCTATGAATCGTCTTCGTCCCCTTTTCTGTCTGCTTGTGTGCTGCGCCCTGCTGGCCGTCGCGGGCTGTGAGGCCCAAACGCCGACCGCCGACGTCTCCCGGACAAGCGGCGGGTCATCCCTGATCCCGTCCGTCTCCTCGGAGAGAGCGGCTTCGGCCGCGTCCTCCGCCGCCTCCGAAGAGGCGACCGGCTCTTCGGCCGCGACCTCCTCCGAGACGATCTCTTCCGCCGCGCCCGTCCAGGCGAGCGACTACTTCGACGTCGACGCCGCCTTTGCGGCCTCGGGCAAAAAGATGACCGACGACGTCTCCTCCTGCTTCCCCGAGAGCGCCAAGGCCTATCAGATCAACGGCGGCACCGCCTCCCAGCCCTATCTGGTCGACGCCGCCACGCTCAAGCGCCTGACCGCTGTCCCCGTCAAGGGCAGCGGCTTCGTCCGGTGGGTCAACTACGGGGTCCGCAACAGCTTCTCGGGCCCGACCGCCGGGCACACCGGCGTGGTCCCCGTTGCCAGACTTCACGACCCCGTTTTCACCGAAATGGCCCTGCCTACCGAGGCCGAGTACTGGTACGCCGATCTCAACGCCGGGGTCGCCTGGGGGCGCAACAACCCCACCTCCGGCTACAACAACCGCAAAAACGGCTTTAACATGGTCCAGCCCCGCGCCGGCCACGAGAACATCATCAACATGGGCGCCGTCTTCCTCAACTATGAGGTCGACCCGCCCGCGAAGGACGCCTCCATCACCCTCTGCCTCAAGGACTTCAAAATGTACGTCCACAAGAAGGGCGACCCCGCGACCAAATGGATCACGATGAGCAGCAACAAAGTCCTCGCGGATCATCAGGTGGGCAACAAGGTCGCCATCTCCTGGGCGGGCGGAAACAACAACGTCCGCGCCAAATACAAGGACTTCAGCGACCGCGGCGAGCTGGCCCTCAAGGGCGGCGATCTCTGGACGGCGGACGACTATAAGACCACCGCCAGCCACCAGTATCTAATCCATTTCTGGGACACCCAGGTCACGTTCTCCTCCAAAGGGCTCTCGCCCGAGCAGGTGGACGGCGTGGTCTGCTCCTACGTCGCCTGGGTCAAGGAGCCCGAGATGTCCGGCAAGCTGCTCGCCACGGTGGGCGCCGATCTGCGCCCCGGCCTCTGGCCCGAGTATTACAGCGACTATCTGGAGGTGCAGGCGGGCACACTGACCAAGAAGCCCTACAAGCGGAACGGCACGCGCAGCGATCCCGGCGCGTCCGTCGCACCCAAGGGCGGCTCCAACTACACCCAGGTCAACCAGTGCATCGCCAGCCGCGCCGTCATGCTGACGAGCACGCCCCGCGTCATCTTCTGCCACAACGTCTATCCGGACATCTACGACAAGGTCGTCGACACCGACACCGTGCAGAAGCTGATCGGCCTGAATTGACCGGCCGGTCGCAAGTTCCCGGAACCGAAGGAGGAACCCACATGAATTTCGACCGTTTTCTTCACGTGCTTTTGGCGACGGTGCTTTGCGCCGCCCTGCTGGCCGCCGTCGGCTGCGAGACCACGCCCTCCGGCGACGCCTCCTCCACCGCCTCCGCCGCCTCGGACGCGAGCAGCGCCGTCTCCGCTGAGTCGGACGACGGGGATCTGCTGCCCGAGACCGACGAGCGCGGCTACATCCTCGTCAACAACGCCCGCAAGAACCGCGACCTCACCATGAGCAGCGACGATATGAGCGCCCTGTTCGACCGCGGCGCGCCCGGCTTCGTCATCGAGAACGGGCCCTATCTCGTAGATCTGGACACGCTCAAATTTCTGTCCACCGCCAAGGTCGAGGGCGCCGGCTCCGTCAAGTACATCAACTACCGCACCCTGCACTCCACCTCGCAGAGCGACCCCTTTGACGGCGCCGTCCCCGTCAGCAAGCTGAACGATCCCGTCTGGCTGTGCGCGTGCTACCCGAGCGAGGCGACCACCTTCATGACGACCCGTGTCAACGCGGAAAACATGTACTCGCCCGCAGAAAAGCACAATATGATCTTGCCCATCGGCGGCATCTACCGCAATGAGGACAACGTCCCCGCCGACGACGCGAGCGTCACCATCTGCATCAAGGACATCCGCCTGCTCCTCCACACCAAGGAGAAGGGCTGGTTCTACGCCAACGACATCGGCGTGCCCAGCTCCAGCATGGTCAACAACGTCTACAACCTGCCCTGGCTCGCGGAAAACGGCTCCTGGCACATCCCCTCCAGCCAGATCAAGAAGGTCGACGACCACATCGAGCTCTCGATGACCGGCGCCGATTTCGCCGGCAAGTATAAGGAGACCCGGCCCAAGGTCGAGGCCTCGCTGATCCACTTCTGGGGCGAGAACGTCGCCTTTGAGGATTTTGGCGTCAAGGCCACCGACGTCGACGGTGTCGTCGCCGCCTACACCGCCTGGATCAAAGAAGCGGACATGGTCGGCCACTTCGTCGGCACCATCGGCGCCGATCTGCGGGAGCGCGACAGGGGCTCGACCGACCAGGTCTTCTCCGGCTACAACTATCTCCTCACCACCACGCCCCGCGTGATCTACTGCCACAACGTCGGGCCCAAGGCCTACGATTCGGTCATGGACTCCGCCAAGGTACAGGAAATGCTCGGTCTGAAATAACGACAAGATCACCAAACGTCCCGCCTTTCAGCGGGACGTTTTTGTTGTTTTGCATAAACTCCGGGCGATAATTTTGTGCCCTCTCACATGCCGCGGAGGAAAGATTTTTCTTGCGGCTCAGGAGGGTATGCGGTATAATAAAGTGTCGGTTTGTACGCCCGATCCCGGTCGGGCCGGCAAACCGGAACAAGGGGGGTTAATTTATGAAACTACGCAAAACGCTTTCGCTCCTGCTGGCGGCGGCGCTGCTCGCGGCCTGCCTGCCTCTGGCGGCGTCCGCGGTGGACGTGTCCGTCGGCTTCAGCGGCGCCGATCTTGTCCTCAGCGACAGCATCGGCATCCGTTTCTACGCCGACAAGGCCACCGTCACGGGCGCCAGAAAGTACGTCGGCTCCTACGCCACGCTTTCCTTTGACGT